>CALATR010001174.1 GCA_937891875.1 uncultured Pseudomonadota bacterium
GCACCCGGATCCGCGCGCGGACCGGCTCGCCGCTCTCCAGCATGCCCCGCGCGTCATTGCGCTCCAGCGCATCGAACACGTCCGGGGCATCGACGGTGAGCAGGGTCTCATCGAGACCAGGAGCCTTCAGCGAGAGCCGGACCAGCTTCGCCTCGATGACGTCCGGCGAGGGCAGGAGTGCCCTGCGGCCGAGGTCCCGGAGCGGTTCGAGCGACACCAGCGTGCCCATCGCGAACCAGGCCGGATCACCGAACAGGAGCTCGCCGAACGCAGTCCCGTAGGCGCGAAGGGTGGACGCATCCCAGGCGCCGACGGAGAGCACGCCGGTCCGCGGCGCGTAGTGCACGTAGTCGCGGCGGCGGGGACGCAGGCCGACACGCTGCTCCACGAACCCGTCCGGACCGCGGTGCACGGTCTGGATGTGCCGGAGGTTCGACCCATGGTCGATGAGGTAGTGCAGCCCTTCCTCATCGTCGTAGGTCAACACCCGGCAGTGCTCGGTCCGGCCGGTGGCCTCGAACGCCTCTGCCAGTCGTCGGCGCAGCCGCTCCCGAGCGAGCGGATGGTCCTGCGAAGGCTCGACGGCCTCCCTGCCGCGGAAGGTCCGCATGCGGCACCGGCGCACCTCCCGGCGGTAGCGGTGCGCCTGGTCAAACGCGGCGCGGTGATGGGTCGCAGCCCACAGCGCGAGCCCCTGGCGCGACAGGCCGCGCGGTGCGTCGACACCCACAGCGCCCAGGTAGGCCGTCAACAACTGGAACCCCTGCCCGTCGGACAGATCGTCGACCTGCTGCAGCACGTCGGCGAGCGACCGGCTCATCGGCTGGCCCCGTAGCGGGAGCCAGTGGGCCGCGCGGGGCTCGGCGGCGAACAGGGGGAGCGGCGGCCCCTGCTCGGAGCGCACGAGAGCGGCGAGGAGTTCGTCAACGTCGGGCCCGAGGCCGGACAGGTCATCGAGCACGGCCAATGCGGCGGCGGTCATCAGTACCTCCAGGTCATGCCCCCGAGATACCTGAACGAATGACCAGTAATTGTCCGCTTGAGCCAGAAGCTGTCCGGGAGCGGATCGTCGTCATGGGTCGGTGGGAGTGGCGCGACGAGGGTCAGCGTGTCTCAAGCACCAATGTCCAGCGCGGGGCGTGTGGGAGCGTGCTGGGGTGTCCAGCCTCCCGTCGGCGGTCTCGCCCGCGCACGGGAGAGCGGCCGGCGGGGTCCGCGTAGGGGTCCGTCAGCGTGGCACGCTCAATGCGATACCAGCCTCGCCTACCACCCTTGGGCCACCCCTGGACGCAGACCGCGCCCGTGCAGCGCTTCGTTCCCGTGTCCGTCGCACAGTCGGACGGGGGCACCATGTAAACGAACTCGACCGGCTGCTCAAGCAGCAGGACGTGGACGTCATAGGCAGTGTGAACGTGGCGGTTCTCGGCCACTTGGTTGCCCGCTGCATCGACAGTGAGCACGCGCATGGCCACGATGCCGGACCAGTGCGCCGGACTGTCGACAGTCGCGGTCGTGCGGCCGCGCTCCTGACAGCGGGCAACAAAACGCCTGCCCGAAGGGATGCGATCGGGCTTCTCGAGTGCGGTTGGGGCCTGCACGCCGCCGGTGGCGCACAGCTGAAGCCCGGCTGCGCTGCGCGCATAGCAGTCGGGAGGGCCGGCCCAGGACAGCGCCGGCACCAGAAGCCAGGCCAACATCAGCGACCTCCTTGCACCTTGCGGCGCTTCTTGTCTCGCTGTTCTTCCAAGATCGCGTCCGCGGTCCGGCAGGCGGCCCCCAGCGGTCCCCGGCGACGCAGCTCGCGCACGTAGATGCGCGCAAGCTCTCGGGGGGCGAGGGTCTGCTCGCCAGGCGTGGCTACGTTGATCCCCGCCGCAGGCTGCCCCTTTGAGAACGTCAATGCCAGACTCATGGAGTCCACCGAGAAGGCGGTTGGGTGCGTCGCCAGCTCTACGATGGCCGCGATCGATCGTGGGCTGCCAGTCAACTCATCTCGCGCCCCTGCAGGAAGGGCCTCGCGTGTGACCGCGTCCCAGCCAGGTTCACCGGTGTCAGCGCCACTCGGCTCTAGTTGTTGACCAGGAGTCTCCTCAATGCTGCTTGACGCAACCGGCCCAGACAGCGCTGGCGGAGTGCTGCGGGTCTCCAGACCAGCCCAGCGAGCGACGAAGCCCCGAGGTCCATCACAGAGGTCGGCAAGAGGACCTCCACCAATCCCAAGCGTGCATACGTTCACTCGCTTCACTCGACCGTACGCGGCTGCGCAGGCCGCATCGACGATGTCGCTGTGGCGCCCGGCGACGCATGCCAAGTCCGCTGCAAGCTGAGGCGACTGGCCCACCGTCGCGAGGCCAGATCGCCCGTACCGCGAGGTGCTCGCGCACTGTCGCGCAGGGACGAGCTGCCCCTCGTCCCACTCGAGGCACGTCAATCCCATCCCTCGCTCTCCCGTGTAGGTATCCTCGACGCCCAGGACCCGCTCATTCATTCGAACCCGGTTTCGCGGCAGCCACGCGCTTCGCTCCACGCCAACAAGTCGGGGACCGGGCTGGAACGTGAACCCATTCATGTCCGTGCCGAAGCCCACTGGCAGGCCCCACTGCCTCGTGTACTCGTGCGCTTGGTATACCGAGAGCGCGTCGCCGGGCGCCACGAATGTGACAGCGCGAGTTCGGTCACCCAGTACAAAGCAATTGTTCGCCGCGACCTTTCTACCCAAGCCTGAGTCTGGCAGCGTCGCCTCCCAGATGCAGTTGTTCACTGTCTGCCGAAAGGGCGCTGCTGGGTCAACAGGGGGTGACTACTTTAGCGGGTCGATCCACGTTCGGTAGCCGAGCACTGACCTCCCATACATGGACAGATCCTGCAGGACCTCTCTGCTGGCGTAGTAGTCGTAGTTGGTCGTCTCCCGCCACTCGAGCTCCCTAGCGGGGACGTGGCCGTGCATGACCATTTGCGGGCGGCCCATCCGCCTCATGAAGCGCAGCGTCTGCGACGCGGAGTCCTGACTCACATGCCCGACGTCTATGATCATCGGCGTACCGCGGATGTGGTCCAGGAAAGCCGCCCCGCCCGGGGTCAACCCTCCCTTGATGGCGGGGTAGTGCTTGCCCAGGCCAGAGTCGTAGCGCTCCTCAACCGGAATGGGCCACCGGGACAGCCGATTTCCGGCGCGGCCGGTCAGGAACCCGGCTGCCAAGACCCACCACGGCGCCCGCTCCACATAGCCGAACGTTCGCATCATCTGGTAGCCTGGATTGAAAAGGGCGATATTGTGCATATTCGACTGGCTGAACTCCGACGGATATTCGTGCGCTAAGAACGCCGTAGACACACCGCGAACCATCAAGTGATCGCGGGCTGCTCCGGCTACGATCCAATCTCGGCGACGGATTTGCCGGAACGGGTCAGCACTTCGAGGCGCCCGTTCGGGAAGTGGCAGGTCGGCCAGTATCTCGTTCGCAGGGAGATGTCCCTGTGTCAACCTGTCCCCATCGTTCGCGTCCATTGGGCGCCGTAGTCGCCACCTCCTCTCGAATGCTCTATCCATTCCCAAAATGCCGCCACGAAAACGCGCAGATGCGAAATAGTCCGAAGATTCGATTCCGATTAGTGCTGTCATCCGGTCTTGGCGGAGACTATGATAGGCGTCGATAGGGTCGAGGGCGACGTCGTACCACTCATGCTGCTCGTCGAACTCCCAGTGTGCCAGGATCTGCCGCTCGATGTTGGGATGGTCCCGGCAGCTGACCTCTGACTCACGGTCATAGCCCTGGGCAATCATGCAAAGCGGCGTACCCGAGACCGCAAAGGAAACGACCAGTCGTACGCCTCCTTCGTACGCATCTTGCACGTCCTGCGGGCGATGCTGATCGTGGGCAAAGGAGTCGTGGGTCGGCAGGTCGTGGGTGTCGCAGTGGGGAAGGAGCTCTGAAAAGGTCCGGTCTGTGGCGAGCTCGGGCGCGAAGCGCAGGAGCAGATTGGCAAAACCGGGGCGCAGTCCGTGGTCGCGCCCGTCACACGGTGCGTCTCCGGCGTGGATGACGCGCTCGCCCCAACTCCGGGCGGAGAACTGGTGCCAATGGAAGTCGGCTATACCGACGCCCGCCAGCTCTTGCACGTCGTTCTTCATGAGGATGGGCTTGCGGCGCTCTCGACACGTCTCTTGGGCTGCGTCACTCTCCTTGAGGCAGTCGTTCTCCCACCTTTTCTGATCCTCCCGCTGCTGCTGTCGCCGCTCGGCCACATGGTGCGCGATCTCCCACTCCATTGGCTCAAGTGAAAGATGGGTGGAGACGCGGCGCGCAGAGCCACACGCAGACAGGGCAACCACCACGCCAAGCAGCGCCCTCACAGCTCCCCCCCAAGGTGCAGGAAGGGAACGAGAAAGCCAGCCGCTGCTCCGACACCGGCAGCCTTGTAGCAGCGACCTCGGTACTCCCGACGGCCACTATCGAGGTCGCCAATGGTCATTTCGGCTTGTTGCTGCACGATGTAGGTCGAGGGCTCAATGGCCTCACACGCGACCACAGCCCCGAGCACGCTCGACCCAGCCACACCAACCAACGACTCGACATCAAAGGCGAGCCCCCGCTGGCGACGCGACTTCAAAAGGACCGTCGTCCACGCGGTTGTGGCACCCACCGCCCCCGCCGTGCGGCCTGAGCGGGCCGCACAATCGCGGTCACCCCTGTCGCAACCGATTGGCCGGGCCAAGGCATAGCCCGCACCTTGCGCAAGCATCGTTGACTCCGCTCGCACGATGGTTCGCCCCAGATCGCGGAGTGCTGTTCCCCGACCCGTCTCGAGAGGAATCAGGGTCGGCGCGAGCTGCATTGCCCCCAGCAGGATCTCGTCCCTATCGTACTTCCATTCCATCAATCCGTCGCCTCGCCCCGGAAGACGATCCGCGGATGGACGCAAGCCGCGTGCACCTGCCAAACCCAACGAGAACCAAGCGATATCGCCACTTTGGAGGCGGAAGCGATGAGTGGGGACGCCCCCGCGAACGAGAGAGAGCGTGTCGCGTTCGACAAACTCGGTACGGACGGGCATATCGGGAAGGCTAGGGTCGAGGCCGAAGGTGGAGACCTCGAGACTGTCGGTCAGGCCGTCACCGTCAGTATCACTCGCCCAGGGAGATGAATGGTGCTCCCCGAACCCGCGCAGTTCCTCTCCATCGCCGAGGAGATCGCCATCCGAATCGCAAGCACGTTTGTCCAACGCGAGTCTGTTCCGAATCGGCAGAGCGGCCTCGACGCAATCAGTTAGCCCGTCCTTGTCGGTGTCCGTGACATCGGGATTCGAATAGCATTGGTTGAGTTGACTGGACCAGTCGACGTTGAGCGCCTCCAAAGCGCGCTGGAGCTCAATCTTCGTCAGCGTTGGTTGGACCTCGCGTTCACAAGCGAGCGGCGGCTGTTGCGCCATAGCCCCCCCGGACCACCCCAGCACCATCGCGACAACCGTGCAAATCGAAAACCGTGCCACCCGACCTCCCAGAGTCGAGCGATGAAATTCCAGGGCGCCAAGTCAATCAAGGCCCGGCGCCTGACGCCACGTGCGTACCAGTGCGCAGAGTTCGTACCGGACCTCATCCGAGAAGCGGCGGCAGGGCATTCACAACCTGTGAACACGTCCGTACCGCCAAGGAAGCAGCAGCGCGTCTCCCAGAGTGTCGGCTACGGGAGCCCGGCAGCTCCGGAGCCGGCGGCTGATGTACTTGTCAGACCGTGACTGGGCTGCGAATCGGACTCAGAACGACGACTTGGTGCCCCGTCATTGCTCGCTCAGCTTTCGGCGTCGAGGAAGCGCTCGATGGCCTGGCGAATGCGTGCCGAGCCGTAGCCGTGGTCGACGGAGACCCAGTCCACACCGGCGTCCTTGCAGGCCGGGAGCAGGATGTCGTCGTAGTTGTGGCCGACGAACCGGGTGAGGATGATCAAGAGGTCGACCGAGCCACGACGGATCCGGGACGCGATGCTCTGCAGCGACTGCGGCTTGCCGGTCGTTGCGAGCCACTCCAAGCTGTCGAAGCCGAAGATCTCCTGCAGGCGCTGACGGTTGGGCTCGCGAGGGTCGCCCCCGACCAGCAGCGCTCGTCGACCCCGCGTCCGGCCCCACCATGCCCAGTCGTCAGGAATGGGGTTGTTGTCGTCCTCGTCATCGCCGACCTCGTCACCCCGCTCGCGGATGGCCCGGCGCAGAGAGCGGAACTCTCGACCGTCGAGATCGTCCAGAAGTGGAGCGGCCAGGTTGACGAGCCTCGTGTTTCGGGAACGGACACCGCCTTCCAGTGCCGCGCGGATCCTCCGCACGGCCTGCCGGCGAAGCGTGGGGCGCATCTCCTGCGGCGCAGTGGAGATCTCCGGCACGACCTCCTCGACGCCGTGGAGCAGCTCGCCGACGGTTGGCTCGTCGGGATCATCCGCGGGGAGCAGATCGGCGAGCTCGTCCCAGTAGCGATCCGCGTCCTCCGACCAGGTGCCGTGCTGCGGCTTGTGGTCCCGAGCAAGCCCGAACACGAAGCCGGGCTGCTCGCGCGCGGAGAAGGCGGTGAGTCGGGAGAAAGCGGTGTTGATTGTGCGACTTCCTCGCTCGTGATCATCCTGCAGGCTGCGCAGCCGACTGGCGACGAGCCCGACGAGCAGGCGCTGGACGGACTTGGGGAAGGCGGACCAGTTGTCGGTGCGAGAGACCGCGGCGCATACGCGCTGCTCCTCGGCGTCGAGGTCGGAGGCGGGGACCAGGTCCGCGAGGACACGGTCGAGCTTGGAATGCCAGCCCTCGGCGGGGATGTCCGTGGGGGACGGGCCGAGGGTGAAGTGTCGCTGAAGCGCGGAGAGCTGGGCGGAGGAGGCGAGGCGCGAGGGCGACGTAGGAGCAGCCTTGTTCGGAGGCCGCGACGCAGCCACAGTAGGGGCCTCGACCAGCATCGACGGCGGAACTGCGTCGCCGGCGGGAAGCCCATCCGAGGCGGACTGCGGTTCTGGTTGGACCTCGACGTCCGCTGTCGGAGATGAGGGCTCGACGAGGTCGTCGACGACAGCCTCTGCCGCAGTCGACAGTTCGTCGGTGGCGTCTCTGCCATCTTCGAACGTGGGAGAGGCCTCGTCCGGCAGGTCATCCTCACCGAAGGCCGGCAAGGCGACGAGCATCGGCGAATCAGTGGCGAGCGCGACGACGCCTCCCATGTCCTGCCAGCCGAGAAGCAGGTCAGTCAGCTGGCCTTGCACGTCAGCCAGATCGTCGGAGAGGCGCGCGGCGACGTCGGACGTCAGGTCGAGGCGGAGCCAGGCGCGGAGGAGCCGGATCTCGTCGAGGTGCTCGCGGAGCTCGGCCGCGCGGCGGAGTCGTTCGCGCTCGAGGGCGTTGGAGAGCGCCTCGCTCACGTCATCATGGTGATCATCGGTCCGGTCTTCGTTCGTCGGCATGCGTGCGTCCAAGCCGTCCTCAACGTACCCGCCCTCGCGGTGGTCGGCAGCCACTACGCACCACCGAGGTGCTTGGTGACGGCCTCGATGACCCGGCGAAGCGCCTCCTCGCGGTCCGCGCCGCTGACGTCGACCTCCACGTCGACGCCCAGACCCTCCGGCTGCTGACCCCGGTAGCCGGCGAGGACCTTGGACCGAAAGGCGCGCTGCTGGGTAAGCACGTCCTCCTCACCCTCGACGCCGCGCTCTTGGAGGCGCCGGAGCCGCTCGGCGTCGTCGATGATCAGCAGGATCGTGAGATCCGGGTGAGCGAAGCCCATCGCGACCGCGGAGACGTCGACCGTCGCGCCGAACGCGCGGCCATACGCGAGGGTCGAGCACCAGTAGCGGTCGAGGACGACAGGCGTGCCGGCGTCAGCGATGGCTCTGGCGCGCCGACCGATGGCGAGTCCGGCGGCGAGGTAGGTGAGCACGCGGGCATCGACGTCCCGGTGCTGGGCCTCCAGGATGCTCGGCATCAGCTGGCGGAGGGTAGGACCAGGCGTGTCGAGCGCAGTTGCGCCCAGGTGGGCAGCGAGACCGGCCCTGATGGTGGTCTTGCCGACACCGTCGAGGCCCTCGAGGACGATGAGTGAAGCGGTCATGGGAATCTCCTTGGGTGGCGATCAGGACTTGATGGCGACGGGAACGCCGGCTCGCTTGCAGGCGCGCCGAACGGAGTCGGTGGCGCTGTGGCTGTTGAAGCGGACGAGGATGACGACGCGGTCGACCCCTCCAGCCCGGATGGAGTCGAGGAGGCGACGGACGTCGCCGGTGCCTCCGTCGCGGGGACTGCGGTAGATGCGCACGCGTGCCTCGGGCCCGGCGTCGACGGTGTGCCGACCGTCTCCGCCGAGCACCGCGACGCGTTCGCGGGCCTTCAGGCCCACTGGTAGATCCCGCCGCGGGCGACGAGCTTGTCGAACTCGAAGCCGACGTCGCGGAGCGCCTGCGCGACGCCGACCTGGAGGATGGGCCCGCTCTCGCGATGAACCCCGTTGGTGTCGCCGTAGAAGCGTCCCTTGGGGTCGATCATCACGTAGCTGTCGGTCATCGCGTCGTTCGACTCCGCGACCGGACCGAGGCCCTCGGCTTCCAGGTGAGCATGCCGCGCGACGAAGCCGGCGAACGCCCGGTCCTCGATGAGGAGCGGTTCGACACTGCCGTCGTTCTGGCCGACGACGCGAAGCACCTGGAACACCTTCCAGCGCTCGGGCCGGACGAGCCGGATGAAGTCGCTCATGTCCTCGTCGGCGTTGAGGGCGGTCACCACGCTGTTGATCTTCAGGCGGACGCCGAGAGCGTGGCAGCGCATCGCGAGGGCGATGGCGTTCTGGACGTGATCTCCAGGCCCCCGACCGAGAGCGCGCTGCACGTCTTCGTCCGCGGAGTCGACCGACAGGCCCACCCAGTCGAGCTCGTCCGCTACCTGGTCGATGACGGCCTCCAGGCGGAAGCCATTGGTCACGACCGACGTCGTGTACCCGAGGCCCTTGGCGAAGCGGATGAGCTCGGCGAGGTCGCGACGGAGGGTGGGCTCACCGCCAGCGAAGGTGATCTTCTGCGGGTAGGGACGCCGGAGCACCTCGATCAGGCGCTTGGCCTCGGCGGTCGAGAGCTGGCCGACGAGGCCGGGGAAGGTCGCGAAGCAGAAGTGGCAGTGCGCGTTGCACGGCCTGATGCAGTGGAAGTTGATGGCGGAAAGCGGACCTCGAATGTCAGTCATGGGGACCTCCAAGGAGCGATCAGGCCCGACCGCCCTGGTCCACCTTGACCCAGCATCTACGACTCGACCACAGAGCATCCATCGCTATCCATCGACTTTCATCATCACATCATGATGATTCCTCGTCATGATGGGGTCATCGTGAGTGATGAGGCGAAGTACAGGCCAGGGCGCTAGCTGAAACGCGAACCAGACTGGAGGTGCTGTGGGTTGGCTTCTGGACGTCGCGGTGAACACAGACCCCGCGCTGAAGAACGCGTCCGCAATCGCCAGGCGGGTTCGCAGCGTCGTTGAGGCCGCGGGAGGGTGGCGCGGTCACGAGATCAGCGAGTCGAACCTCGGAAACATGGTCCGCAAGCTGGACAAGAGGGAGCAGGTCGTCTGGTGGCAGGACACGGGGGAGGAGGCACGGCGAGCTCTCGCGCGGGTCATCGGGCTGGACGATGCCGACCTCCTCCTCGCCATCCGGCGGCCAGGGGGAGAGGAGCGACTCGGACCAACGATGTGGGACTTCGAGATGTTCCCGAACCTCCGGCCACTGGACCTTGCCAGTGAGTCCCCATTCCCCGGAGTCCCAGAGGAGCTCATCCGCTGGGGAGGTCCGGAAAGCAACCGAACCTGGTGGGTTGCACCTCCAGGGGCGGGAAAGACGCTCGTCGGACGATGGCTGGAGGTAAGACACCACTGGGAGGTCCGGGCTGCTCCCGACTGGTCTTCACTGCTCCGGGACCTGAGTCGTCTCCCGCCCAGCGCTCGGGTCTACTTCGAGCTGCAGGACGCAGCAGGGGCAACGGAGATCGACCGCGAGGTCTTCCCCGGACGCATCTGCATTGCCTCAGCCGACGCACGAGGCATCGAGCGGCCGACGTCTGCTTCGAGCACGCAGGACTCCCTTCACCAATGGCTAGTGGCACACGCCACACGCTTGGACGACATCCCGTACACAGAGGCTGACCGCCAGCCAGACACAGGGGGGACAACCAAGGGAGAAGGGCAACCAGCGTCCACGCAGACGCATTTCGCCGACGCCGAAGGGACGACACTGGTTCGGACGGATGCACCATCCTCCTGGTTGTCACCACTATTCGAGTGGTCCATCAGCCGGCTCGAGGCACCCGGTCGTCTGAGGGCGGCGGACGTCCGACGGCTACTTCGCGACCAGCGGGACGTGCTCGAGTCCTGGTTCTCCACCCCAGGCGATGCCCTTAGCTGGCTCGGGATACTGGCGGCCGTCGGCTCTGACAAGCTCTTGGACGAGGAGGGAGACCAACAGGAGCTCATGGATGCTTCGGTCCGCGCGTTCTTCGCCACCGTGGTCAGCCGTCCGGACCTCGACATCACGCCCGATACTGCCCGGCAGATCCGAAAGCAGGCTGCCGAACTGCTGACTGGGGCTCTGGTCAGAGCAATCCGAGAAGACCTCACCTTCGACCTTGACGACGCTACCTGGAAGCAGCTGCTCGGTCCTCGTAGTGAGCCAACCCCCTTACCCGAGGACGTTGCCGCCATCGCCCTATCCGACGGAGACCCCGCGGACATCCTGGCTCGAATCCGAGCCGCGGTGCTGAGCCCTCGGACCCTCGTCGACGCACTCCGCTCCGTCGGCGTCTTCATTCAGGATGGCCCAACGGTGCGCGTCCGTCCTCCATGGCTGCATGTCTACCTGCTGCAGAGGGCGAAGCGACACCTCCTCTCGGACGGGCACACCGGTATCGGCGCGCTCGTCCTTCACCCTGCGCTCGTGGAGCAGACGCTCTTCGAGTTGACCGTCGACTTGGTCGAGGGACGACTCGAGGCACTGCAAGAATGGCTGAAGGTGACGCCCACCCACACGACGGAGTGGTTGGCGTCCGTCGACGGCATGGTCAGGGCAACCGGCTTGGCACTTGCCCACGGCGCAGACCTACCAACCACACTGGTGAAGCGAGTCTGGGAGCGGCAGTCGTCGCTCCTGGGACGGGCCTTTCGAGGTTCCCCAAAGACGCCACTGCTCACCGTCACGCAAGTGAGCCACGAGCCGGGTCTCGACCAGCTAGGATGCTGGTACCTTGCGGTCTTCGCCATCTCTCGGGCACTTGCCGACTCCGAAGATTGCGGGCTCCCCAGGGCTCTGGACCTTTGGCGTGTCGACCCAGAGGACCTGACCAAGGAGGAGTACTCGGAACGAACGTCCGCCCTCGAGCAGGCCAGCTACGCATTCGCCTCACGCCGACCCGACGTGGAGACCCTGTTCCGAGATGGCGCATGCCACCGGCTCGGGGGCAGGCTCTTCGCAGAACGCGGCCCTGCCCTGGACAAGGTCACCGCCATTCAGGCTCCCTTCGCGTTGGTCCTGCTGGCCACGACAATGAAGGACGCCCCACTCACTCCAGATCAGTACGACGATGTGCTCCGGCTCTCGTTCGGGATGGAGTCGCTGAGGTACGCGTGCGAGAAGCTCAGGGCGGACCTGAAGCAGGTTCTCGCGTGGTGTTGGACCCAGTGGCTTGAAGGGCCCAAGGCTGACCCGCATCGCGTTCTGCCGCTCCGAACATGGGGCTCTCCCCAGCTCTCCCCGGCTGACCTTCGCGTCACTTGGGGTGCCCTGCCGGAGAACGGTCTTCCGGATCACCTGTTCGAGTTCTTGGCCAAGAACCCCAGCCTCTGGCCCTACCTGCCTCCTCACGCCTGGGATGCCGCTCTGCGGGTGTGGGGCCGCATCACGACGTCGAGACCTCTAGACCACTCGAACGCCCCGTACGACGTCATCCCGGTAGGCGTCCTGGTCCGGGCCATGGAGCTCGGACTGTTGAACTGGACCGACTCCGATTCCGCCCGAAGCTTGTGGCAGCGTTCTCCCGCGGCCGCGTTCGCCCTGATGGATGCCTGGGCATCCAACTCTCCTGCGGCCGACGACACGCGACTACTGACGCTGCGTGACCTCGCCTCGGAGGCGCCTGCGGAGCAGCAAGACGCGGTTCTCGACAAGGCGGTGCAGTGGCTGATGCAACCGGAGCAGCACCCAGGAGCACCGGCAAGCTGGGTCCTTCCTTGGCTACAGCGGATCGTCCATCGCCGCGGGGCAGGCTGGAGACGCGCGCTCCGCATATTCCTCGAGGCGAACGAAGGGAGACTCGGCGCGACCACCGGCGAGGGCCGGTAAGCAGCGAACGCGTGACCACGACCGGCGCCGCTGCGCCGGGTCCCGAGTCGACGTCCCGACCGGCGACTCCAAGCGCGCCCCGCCCAACCCGACCCTCCCCAAGCGCCCGCAAGCGCCTCCACGGGCTTCCAACTCACCCCAAAATCAACCATCTACGCCCATTTCCAACTTCGCCCCCAAACACCCGAAATCCTCTCCACCCCTCTCGCCCCCCTGCCCCCAAGGGGGCACCCTTGGGGGCAAGCCCGACCCGACCCGCCCCCAGCCGCCCCTTCCGCGGGGGCACCTCGGGGGCATCCCAAAAAATAAACCCCCGTCCTACGCCAACTCCCCCTCAAAACTGAAAATAGATGAACTCCGGCCCCTCAATCCCAAACAACAACACATACACCAGCATTCCCACACTACTCACCCCCCACACCCAGGGCCTCGCCAATATCTTCGCCCGCAGCCCACCCCAGCGCTCCCACTCGTGCACGCCGATCACCAGCGCCATGAACAGGAACCCATCCCCATAGTGGCTCGGCAGCTCCGCCGTCCCCACCGCGACCTCGTAGAAGTAGACCGGGATCTCCACCGGATTACGCCCGAAGATGCTGGTCACATAGCTCCACGCGACGGGCCAGGTGTCGCTGCGGAAGAAGATGTTGATCAGGCTGATCATCAGCATCGTGTTGGCGCAAGCCAGGTAGTAGTAGACCCACTTGGTGACGGGATTGCGGCCGGTCTGGATGCGCAGGAACTTCCAGAGGGGGCTGGTGAGCTTGTGGCCGACCATGGTGAGGCCGTTGAGCAAGCCCCAGACGACGAAGTTGTAGCTGGCGCCATGCCACAGGCCCGACAGGAACATGACGGCCATGACGTTGAGCTGGGTGCGGACCTGGCCATGGCGATTTCCACCCAAGGGGAAATAGATGTAGTCCCGGAACCAGTGGCCCATGGAGATGTGCCAGCGACGCCAGCGCTCCGGGATGCTGGGCACGACGAAGGGCAGGTTGAAGTTGGGCCGGATGTCGTAGCCAAGGATGCGGCCCAGGCCGATGGCGATGTCGGAATAGGCGCTGAAGTCGACGTAGATGTTGGTGGTGAACAGCAGGATGGACATCAGGGCGATGGGGGCGGAGTCCACCTCGGTCGCGAACCAGGGGTCGATCCACAGCGCCAGGCGGTCGCCGATGACCACCTTCTTCACGAAGCCCAGCAGGATGAGGAACACGCCCTCCTGCACCTGGCGCACGGTGATGCGGACCTCGTGCTTGTACTGGGGCAGCAGGTGGGTGGCGCGCTCGACCGGTCCGGCGACCAGCTGGGGGAAGAAGCTGACAAAGAGGGCGAAGTCCCTGAAGTTCCGGTCGGCGGCGAAGTTGCCGCGCCACACCTCGATGGTGTACGACAGCGTCTGGAAGGTGTAGAAGCTGATGCCGACCGGCAGCAGGATGTTCAGGGTGAAGTCGTCGTGCTGGAGCGGGATCCCCAACAGATTGGCGCTGTCGACGAACGACCCAACGAAGAAGTTCGTGTACTTGAAGAAGAAGAGGGCCCCGAGGTTTGCCGCCAGGGACACGCCCAGCCACGCGTTCCGGCCCCGCCGATTGTCGCCCGCTCGCTCGATCTGCAGGGCGCAGACGTAGTCGATGACCGTGCTACCGAAGATCAGCAGGCACAGCCACGGGTTCCAGAACCCGTAGAAGACGTAGCTCATCACGAGGAGAAACCAGAGCTTTCCCTCGCGAGGCAGCCAGTAGTAGACCGCCAGCACCAGGGCCAGGAAGGCGACGAAGACCTTGCTGTTGAACAGCATGGCTAGGGTCTCCCGCTCATCGGGGAGCCTCGCGCGTGAAGAGCACCGCAGGCATGGCGGGGGCGTCGTCGGGGCGAGCCAGCCACCGATCCTCCTCGACCGGCGGCGGCGTCATGCCCTCGCGCGTGAGCAAGAGGTCCGCGAGCTCGTCCGAGAAGCCGGGTCGTCCCCGGTTGTTCGGGTGCTTCCAGTCCATGAACGCCGGCCCCTTGCGCGGCGCCAGGCGGGCGTAGTCGAGCCCCTCCCAGCCGTCCATGTGCGCCTGAAACGCCTCGACCGTCTCGTCCTGGACGAACTCCTCGTAGAGCCAGGGGTGACCCGGGACGTACACCACCGTCAGCGCGATGCCCCGCCCCTCCAGGTCTTCGATGAGCCAGGACAGGCCATCGTAGTTGGTCTGACCCGGGGCCAGCTGGACCTCGTCCGGGGGCAGGGTCCAGTCCTCGGAGCTGCTCCGCCGCAGGGTGTTGTTCGTGTCCGTGAACGGCTGGTAGCTCATGTGCCGCTTGATCCGCGGCTTCTTCGTGAGTCCGAGCCGCCAGTCGATCGTCTTGACCAGCCCGCGCCGGAACGCGCTCTGGTTGCGGAAGAACTCGCCCGGCGGCGTGCTGGCCAGGGACCACTCGAGGCGGGTCGGCAGGGCCAGGTCCCTGATCGCGAGCAGCTCCCACGGCGAGAGCAGCGCCTGCGCATGGGTCTGGAAGTCTCCCACCTCCTCCAGCCAGCGCAGGCGGAAGTTCCCCTCCGCGATGCTCGTCACCACCCGGTCGCCCGGCCGCAGGGGCAGGTCGTCGACCACCGCCTGGGTGAAGATCGGCGCCCCACGGTTGAACGCGAACTTGCGCACCCGGTGGGCGCTGCCGGCCGCCTGCATGCGCGCCTCGATCCGCTCGGCGTCGAAGCTCTCCCGGGTGATCGAGCTCCCGACGATCCACGTGACCGGCGCGTCGCCCATCGCGTCCCGGTCCAGGCGGCGCATGTCACGCAGGATGAAGTCCACCTCCGCCGCCCGGCCACGGCGGGTGATCACCGAGCCGTCGGTCACGAAGGAGGCGACTGCGAAGTACACCGCGACCACCGCGAGGGCGCAGCCGATCACCCAGCGGATTGCCCGCCGGGTCTCCCGGCGCTCCTCCGGGGAGGGCGGGCCGGTCGGAAAGTCCGCTTGGATGCTGCCTCCTACGCGATCGCGGCGCGGCGGGCGATCCCCGGCATCTCCCGGACGATCAGCTCGGGCTCGGGCAGCCAGGCCCCACAGCTCGCCGCCACCTGCAAGGTCCGGCGACCCGTCACGTCGTAGACGACCATGTACGGGATGGGGCCCGTGTAGAGGTGCAGGGTGGCCAGCCGCTCGTCCGCGCCGGCGTCCCCCATCGAGTGGATCATGTCCGGCCCGCAGGCGAGCACGTGGCCCGGACCGACGCGATCCTCGGCGACCAGCTCCAGCCGGCCCCCGCGCAGGGTCCAGGTCCGATGCAGGGCCTCGCCGCGGAGCACGCGCACCGCGCCGATCGAGCCGCCGTGGTCGTGAGGAGCGCACATCACGCCGCGGGTCCACGACGCGATCATCATCTCCACCTGCGGACCGTCCTCCAGCACGCGACGCCCGTACGGACGGCGGTCGTCGTGCACGAGCAGGGACTCCAGCTCGGTCCGATCCACGTCCCCAGCCAGCGCCTCACGGAGGTCGCCGAGGACAGGCTCGGGCAGGTCGCCGAGGGCACGACAGCGCTCGAGCAGGGCTCGCATGCGGGCTCCAGGATTCTGATTTGGGGGGGAAGGCGCCGGATTAGCGCCGGAGGGAGCAGGGCGCCACTACTCGTCGGTGGTGGCGGGATCGTCGCGCTGGGAGAGCAGGCGATCGACGCCGGTGTCCGTGTTGTGGCAGTCCGCACAGGCGGTGATGGCGCCCTGACCGGCCACGTCCACCGAGCCGTCCGGGCTGTAGCGGGCGTAGAACCAGTCCCCGTTCGCCTCGTCGTAGCCGTCGATCTTCTGCATCACGAAGACCTTGTTGGGCTCGGTGGCGTCGGCCGCGTCGTAGTTCTCCTTCACCGACATCCCGCCGTCCGGGATCGTCCCGCCGAGCGCACCCTCGGCCACGTCATCGAACCAGATCTGCACGAACGCGCCGTGGGCCCGGCCAGACGGCTGGATGCCCGTCCAGGGATCCGCCTGGCCCCAGGACTCGTAGCCGCTGATCGCGTCCCACGCGTCAGCCGCGAGCTCATCGTCGGTGGGCTCGCTTCCGCAGGCGGCCAGCAGCAGGGCTGCGCCGATCCACATCACTCGGTTCATGGGCTCCTCCTCCAGGATGCGCGGTGAGGATGCAGCGGAGCGCGATGGGTTTCGCAGTTCATGCGAGATCTGCACTCCGACCCTGCAGGTCCCGCACACCTGACGAACTCGTGAACACGACGATTCCGTCCTTGACGTTGTCGACCACCCTGGCACGCGCCCTGAATCGGAGGGAGGCGCGCGCGGCCTCTGCCGTGCCGGACTGGAGGTCGTCATGCACTCTCTCTCCCCCTCTCTCGACGTCCGCCTGCTGGTCGTGGCCGCGCTCTTCTTCACCGCCTGCGCCGATGGCCTCACGCCGGACACTCCTGTCCGCGAGGACGGCGTGCAGCCCGATCTCGACCCCGGCGTGCTCCTCGACCCCGAGCCGCTCGACGCGCTGCCCGAGGTCCTCGACACGCCGCGGGTGCTCGCGCTGGACAACACGCCGGTCGACAATCCGACCACCGCCGAGGGAGCCGCGCTCGGCCGGGCACTCTTCTACGACGTGCGCCTCTCGAAGAGCGAGACCGTCGCCTGCGCGTCCTGCCACCAGCAGCAGCACGCCTTCTCCGACCCGGCCGCCCTGTCGGAGGGACACGAGGGCGGCCTCACCGGTCGCAACTCCATGAGCCTCGTCAACGTCGGCTTCTACGCGCCCGGCGCCATGTTCTGGGACGAGCGCGCCGCCACCCTCGAAGAGCAGGTGCTCATGCCCATCCAGGACAGCACCGAGATGGGCATGACCCTGCCCGAGGTCGAGGCGGTCATCGGCGCAGATCCGGCGTACGAGACCCTCTTCAGCGCGGCCTTCGGCGACTCCGAGGTCACGAGCGATCGGGTCGGCAGCGCCCTCGCCCAGTTCGTGCGCACGCTGAACTCGGGCGACTCCCCCTACGACCAGGGCCTGCTCGCCACCGGCGACCCCCGCCAGCCCTTCGCCACCCTCTCCGCCGCCGAGAACCGCGGCAAGGCCCTCTTCTTCGGCCGAGCGGGCTGCGCCGCGTGCCACGTCGCGGTCGGCAACCCGCCCCCCGGCGCCGGCGGTCCCCCGCCCCAGACCGCCGTCTTCTACCTCAACGGCCCCGCCAACAACGGCGTCGATCGCGGGCTCCCCGAGGACGACCTCGGCGTGGGCGGCGTCACCGGCGA
>CALATR010001175.1 GCA_937891875.1 uncultured Pseudomonadota bacterium
CCGCGTCGGACTCGACCCAGCCGTGGGCGAGCCAGTCTCCCTGGTCGTACTGCACGAAGCTCCCCACGGTGGCGCCCGCGTGGCGATCGTCGCCTTCGAGCGAAGCGGGGAGGGCTCCGGTGCCGAACCCGGTGAGGACGGGGAGCGCGTCGGGTGCGGTGTCGCAGTCCGAGTCGCGGGCAGTCTCCACCGCGGTCCAGGTCCGGTCGCAGTCCGCGCAGTCGCACGTGTCGCACGCGGTCAGATCCAGCTGGATGACGATGGCGCAGGCGTAGAACCTCTCGTTGGGAGCATCCGCCCAGCGCGGTCCGTACACGGTCCAGGTCTGGAATCCGACCAGGCCGTCGCCGTCCACCGCCGGCTGTACGTGTACGGTGTCGGCGGCCCAGGTGGGCGTGCGATCCGGGCTGCAGGCCGTCAGGGCCAGGCCCAGCAACACGACGTGGGACGGACGGAACACGGTGGCCTCCAAGACAGACGCCCGCCGCCTGGGGAGGCGACGGGCGTCGTGGCGTCCTGACGGGCGTCGAGGCGCCCGCCGTCCGAATCAGCCCGACTGGTCGAGCAGGATGAAGCGGGCGGACCAGCTGTTGTAGCTGTTCAGGAAGTAGATGCCGTTGGCCGGAGAGCCCTCGGCGGGGTTCATGTCGGTCGAGGGCAGGCGGACGTAGGGGTCGTCCTCGTTGCCGGAGTCGACGACCTTCCAGTCGTCACCGACAGCGTAGGCCTGCGCGTAGTAGTACGCGGTCCAGGGCGGGGTGGCCGCGGAGGGCTTGCCCATGCCACCACCGACGATGTAGCCGGCCGCGTACAGGTCGTAGGCGTCGGTGTCGCTGTTGGGATCGTTGTTGCGGCTGTCGGTGAGCAGCTCGTCGATGATCGGAGCCATGTCGCCCCAGCCGAAGGCCCAGTCGGCCGCGTCGACGGGACCGCTGATGCCGTCCGGCCAGGTGGCGGGATCGACGTACTTCTCGGAGCAGCCGGAGATGACGCCCGCGGAGGTCTGGATGGCCCAGTCGCTGGACGCGAAGTTGCCGGACTCGAAGGTGACCTCGGTCCAGGCGTAGTCACGGGTGTCCTCACCGCCGCTCTGGGAGGCCTGGGTGCGGATCTCGTGGGTGACTGCAGCGGCCGGGAGGGTGCTGCCGTCGTTCAGCTCGATCGCCAGGCCGCAGCGGTAGGCCGGGTTCTGGGTCGTGGCGTAGCGGTCGTCGGTGACGAGGATGGTGGCGTAGGGGTACGCATCCGCGTCGGTACCGTTGTCGTCGACGACCCAGTGGCGGCCGTTGGTGCCGTCGTAGCCGGTCACGGCGTTGATGGAGACACCACCACCGCCACCCTGGGCCGGAGCGCCCGGGACGAAGGGATCACACTCGGGGGGCGGGTTGGCGCCCTCGCAGGGATCCGGCTGGCACTCCTCCGCGTCCGGCGTGTAGTCGCACGGCTCGCAGTCGGGATCGTTGGGATCATCGACATTGCACTCGCCGTCGAGCAGGCAGTCGGGATCGCCGTCGAGGTCCAGCTGGCACATCCCTTCGATGTTCGGGTCGTCGCAGGCGCCCAGTGCAAGGATGAACCCGCCGCCGATCAGCAGCTTGGTCAGGGTGTTGGTCATGGTCGCTCCTCCAAAGATTACCGTCAGGCCTGTCTGCAGAGCCCTGGCGATGGCATCGCACACTAGCCGGCACCCGAGAGGGGGTCAATAGAAAGCAGACGTGGCGCGTCCTCATCCGTGCCAGGGTTGACACCGTGCCGACACCCGGGGCCCCAGCCCCTCCATCGTCGGAAGGGCAGCTTCAGCCGCCGCTCACGAAGAAGCCCAGCAGCAGTACGGCGACAGCGCCCAGACCCGAGACCGCGACCAGGCCCAGCACGACCAGCCACGGCCACAGGGGCTTGCGACTGGAACGATCCGTCGTCGGCCTCACCGGATCCGCGGGGACCTGGCCCTCCCGGCCTCGCCCGGCGGAGCGCACCGGAGCGGGCGTCACCACGGATGGATCGGGCGCGCTGATCGGCGGAGCCGGGGTCTCCGGCGGGCGGCCCCCCATCAGGTGCGCGACCTCGCGGCCGATCTGGGTCGTCGTCGGCGTGGGCCCCACGCCAACTGGCTGGGGCGTGCCTCGCTCCCTTCCGGTGAGCACGACCAGCTCATCGTCCTCGTCCTCGAGGCTGGTGCCGAACGCGCTCACCCGATCCACGCCCAGGCGGACCGGCGTCATGCCCATCTCCTCGCGGAACGCGTTGAGGTCGAAGCCGGAGTCCGGCGTCGGATCCCCGTGGTGGATCGGCTCGGGCACCCCGTCCCGGCCCCGCACGCGCACGATCCGGGTGTCGCCTTCCTCCCCGTCGTAGGACGGACCCTCCTCCTCCTCGACCGCGGCGTCGTCTTCGGCGAGCGGCACGGAGCCGATGTGCACCATCGAGCGGGTGACCTCATCGGTGGTCTCGGTCGGGTCGACGGCCTCGTCGTCCGAGCCCCGGAAGAGCAGGGGGAAGCTGGAAGAACCGCGGTCGTCCAGGTCGATGATCTCGCCCTCGGCGGTGATGGACTCGGTGTTCTCGTCGAGGAAGTCGCCGAGCGGCAGCATGACGGGTGCGTAGCGCTCGGTCAGCTGGTCCAGGGTCGCAGTCGGCGGCGTCGGATCGCCCTTCATGGCCCAGAGCAGGTCCTGGGCGCGCGGGTGGTCGGGGAGCGCGTGCAGCACGCGCTCGAGCACCGACTTGCCAACGACCCGGTGTCCCCGACGCAGGTGCTCGGCGGCGAGCGCGACCAGCTCCTCGGCGACCTCGGGATCGGCGGCCTGCCGGAGCAGGTCGTCCCGGGGCGGCTCGGGCTCCTCGGCGGGCTGGGCCGCGGCGTCCCACAGGGCCTGCAGGCGGGCGTCGTCGGGGGCGTCTGCGAGGGCGCGGTTGAGGTACTGCCGCGCCTTGGCGGGCCAGCCGCGGGCGAGGAAGATCTCGGCCGCGGTCGTCAGCACGTCCAGGGAGGCGTCGGGGGCCTGGGCCTGGGTCTGCAGGCGGATCCACGCCCGGTCGACCTGGGAGAGCGCCAGGAAGGCCCGAGCCTCGGCGAGGCGGGCCTCGTCCGTGGGCGGGGACAGGGTGCTCCACTGCTCGACGAACTGGATCAGCGCGCGATGATCTCCTCGCGCGGCCAGGTTTCGCACTGCGGCTTCGAGGCGCGAGGGAGGAGGGAGGGCGTCGGGCTGTCGACCCTTGGAGAGCACGTCACCACCGAACAGGAAGGCCCCTCACGCTAGCACAGCGGGAGGGGCCTGCCGGAGGTGGGCTCGGGCCGACGCTGCACGCCGGCCCGGGCGCTCAGTCGAGGGCTTCGACCGCGGCCTGCAGCTTGGGCGCGACCTCGAAGAGATCCGCGACGAGGCCGTAGGTGGCGTGCTCGAAGATCGGTGCGTCGGGATCGGTGTTGACCGCGACGATGACCTTGCTGGTCCGCATGCCCGCGAGGTGCTGGATGGCGCCGCTGATGCCCAGGGCGATGTACAGCTGCGGGTTGACGGTCTTGCCGGTCTGACCGACCTGATCGCCGTGCGGGGCATAGCCGGCGTCCACCGCGGCGCGCGAGGCGCCGACCGTGGCCTTGAGCGACCCGGCGAGGGGACGCACCACCGCGTCGAACTGCTCCTTGGACTTGAGCGAGCGACCACCGGACACGATGCGCTCGGCCTCGGTGAGGTCGACCGCCTCGGTCTCGGGCTGCTTGCGCTCGACCAGCTTCAGGCCGCTGTGCTTCAGCTCGGCGTTGACCGCGACCACCTCGGCGCTGCCGCCGCCGGCCACGGGCTGACCAAAGCTGTTGGGGCGCACCGTGAAGATCGCCGGGGACCGGCTGATCGTGGTGTCGGCGAAGGCCTTGCCGGCGTACATCGGGCGACGGCCGACGACCTGACCGCCCTCGGCGCGCAGCTCGGTGCACTCGGAGGACTGGCCGCCGTTGGTGCGCGCGACCACGCGGGGGATGGCGTCCTTGCCCAGGAAGCTGGCCGCGGTGAGCACCACGTCCGCGCCGCTCGCCTCGATGGCGGCGACGA
>CALATR010001176.1 GCA_937891875.1 uncultured Pseudomonadota bacterium
AAGGAAATCGTCTACCAGCAGGAGATGGTCGACCGCATCAAGGCTGCGGTCGATGCCCGTACCGATGACAGCTTCGTGATCATGGCACGTACCGATGCCCTGGCCGTGGAAGGCCTGAACGCAGCGCTCGACCGCGCCGCCGCCTGCATCGAGGCCGGCGCCAAGCCGATCCCCTCGGAGCAGGACCCGCCGCAGGAGATCCGCGAAGAACCTGCCGATCCCCGTGCGCCGACCGCGAATGCGGGCGAGGATCACTTCGGCGAGCCCCTGACCGACGTCGTGCTCGACGGATCCCGCAGCTCCGATCCCCAGGGGCTCGACCTCATCCCCATGTGGCGCCTGGTCTCGGTGCCTCCGGGCAGCCACGCCCAGATCGACCGGGCCGACGCCTTCGATCCGACCTTCTTCGCCGACATCGCCGGCACCTACCAGGTGGGGCTGACCGTCACGAACACCCTCGGACTGCGCTCCAAGCACGAGGACGTCGTCACCATCGAGGTCGTCCCCGAGGACGCCTTCTACCTGCAGCTCACCTGGGACACCGAGGTCGACCTGGACCTGCACCTGGTCCGCGTGGGCGAGGCGCTGTGGAGCCGCAAGGACTGCACCTGGTGCAACCCCATGCCCGACTGGGGCGGAGCCGGCGTGCTCGCCGACGATCCGTCCCTGGACTGGGACGTCATCGACGGCTTCGGCCCCGAGACCATCACCATCGCCGCCCCCGCAGACGACCGCTTCCAGGCCAAGGTCGATCTGTACGGCCAGGGCGGACTCACCGCCTGCCGCGCCGACGGCTGCCCCCCGACCACGGCGACGCTCGAGGTGTACTTCCACGGGGAGAAGGTGCACACGGCGGTGGCGACGCTGACGGAGGCGGGCGAGGTCTGGGAGGCGCTGCTGCTGCACCCGGCCGGGGAAGAGGTGGTGGAACTGGACGGGTTCGGGTGGACGGACGTGGACGACTGTCAGTAGTCGGCGTTCGAGGCTGCAGGTGGGGGAGTGGCGGGGCTTGGCCCGCTGGCGGGGAGTCGCGGTGCTGCGGGCAAGGGAGTGGCAGGGCGGTCTCTGGTCGCTGGTCTCTGGGGCCCTCTGCCAGCGGGGGCGTGAGGCGGAGGTCGCGATTCTCCGCCTTCGCATCGCCGTTGGGGCCACCGCAGTCGTGCTCGTCTCTTCCTGGGACGCGGCGGGTCGGAGACCCAGGCACGGAGTGCCGCCGGACGTAGTGAGCCACCCCCGATCGGAGCGGGCCCCAGAGACCAGCGACCAGAGACCGACCCTCCGCTCCCCCGCTTGAAGCAACGCGACTCCCCGCCAGCGGATCGGGACCCGCCAATCCCCCGTAGGCGGCTCGGCGACCTGCGTGAGACAGTTGCCCGCCCTGCCGCTCAGCCGCCCGACCCATCCCCCGCGAACGCACCTTCCTGCCCGCTGCTCCGATCACGTTACGCCGACCGCGAACCCCGGGAGCATCCATGGCCCGCGCGTTGATCCTCGCGTACGACGGCGCCGTCAGCCGGTTCGGCTTCAGCAAGGTCGATCGCAGCAAGCTGTACGGCGTGCGCAAGCGCATCCCGCTCGACCCCGATGGCCGGCCGGCGCGGCGGGGGGCGCTCACCTATGACGGCAGCATGGTCATCCAGCAGGGCATGACCGCGCAGGGCTACTTCGACGAGGACAACCGCTGGTGGCCGGTGGGCGACCTGGTCGGCCTCGACGCGGACGGCAACGAGGCCGAGAAGCATCAGAGCACGCTCGGGCGTGAAGTGGAGCTCGAAGGCCCACTCCCGGCGACTGGTCTGCTCGATCTGCGGGTTCAGAGCGTCTACGCGCTCGAGCCCGAGGACGAGGACGCTCTCGACCCTGGCCTCAAGGCGAAGCTCGACGAAGGCGCCCTGTTCCGCTTCCCCTTCGTCTACCGCAGTGGCTACAAGCAGGACGAGGCCTGGCTCGTCGCCAACGACACCGGCGTCTACGCCATCACCGGGAGGCCGGCCGACGCCCCCTGGTCCGAGCTCACCCGCGCCGTCGATCCGGCTGACCTCGATGAAGAGGACGACCTGGACGACGAGCTCGACTTCGAGATGTTCTGATGCGCATGCTCCACCTCGAGTCCGCCGAGGGCCGCGACACCCGCGTCGCGTTCGGCGCGCTCCGTCCCGACTCCCCGCCGCGCCTGGGTCGCCCCCAGCGCACCATCCGCTTCCAGCGCTACCTCGCTGCAGCCGAGGACGGCCTGTTCGAGCCGCTGAGCGCGAAGTTCGGCGAGGATCTCGCCCAGGCCATGGTCGACGGTGATCCGGAGGTCGACATCGAGAAGGTCGGCCGCCCGGTCGAGCAGACCTCGGTGGTCTGGCTCACCGCGGACGGGGAGGTCCTGCACGCCCCGCCCGAGATCGTCGAGGTCGTCTACGGACCGGACGGCGAGGAGCGCGAGCGGCGCCCGCCCACGGACCAGCCGGCGAACGTCGACGAGGCCCTGCCGGTGCGGCTCACGAAGCGGCGTATGTCGCGCGGCGAGGCGGTCCGGCGCTTCGTCTTCACCCGCAGCGTGCACGTGCAGCACGTCGACGGCCTCACCTTCGACCACCTCAAGCAGATCGCGAAGGATCTGGACGAGGCGGACGAGATGGCCATCGTCGGCGGAGGGCCGAAGGGGAGGGATCCCCTTGTCTTCCAGCAGAATGGCACCCCCTGGCGCGCCTTCCTCGAGGGGCGCGTGCACGAGGACGGCGAGCGCTTCCGGCTGCTCCTGCACCTGTCGAACATGGAGCTGAAGCGGCCATGAGCGCCTACACCCTCGACGATGTCCGCGTCCTCGGCGACGCCCGCCTGGGCTCCCAGGGCAGCCTCACCGACGGCGAGCTGATCCGCCGGCTGGCGCAGTACAAGCGCACGGTCGCCGCCCGCTACAAGGCGGTCCTGCCCCAGGAGCTCCACGAGAAGCTCCCCCACGGTCCGCTCCGGGTCTCTCCCAAGATCGACGGGGAGCTCTGGTACGTGGTGGTCGGCGATGACGAGATCTTCATGGCCAGCCCCACCGGCCGCGTGCTCACGGGCTCGCTTCCGGTTCTGGACGAGATCCGGGGTCACCTGTCCGGCAAGGCCCGCCCCGGCACGATCCTCGTCGGTGAGCTCTGGGCTGCCCGCCGCGAGGGGCGCCCCCGGGTCGCCGACGTGGGCAAGGCGCTCGCCGACGCGGACCAGCTCCCGCGGCTGGCCTGGACCGCGTTCGACCTCCTGCTCGGTGGCGACGAGAGCGAGCCCGAGGCCGCCCGCGCCTACGCCGAGCGCCTCGAGGTCCTGGCCCGGCTGATCGACGCCCCCAAGCGCGCCCGGGTCATCAAGACGGAGACCGTGCAGGCGCCCGGCGACGTCGCCCGGCTCTACGGCGAGTGGGCCGAGGGGGGGCGCGCGGAAGGGCTGGTCGTGCGCGCGGACGACGGCCGGATCTTCAAGGTCAAGCCGGCGTTCCACCTGGACGTGGCCGTCGTCGGCTACACCCTGCGCACCGAGGACGAGGGCCAGATCCGCAACCTGCTCGCCGCGGTCATGCGCCAGGACGGCAGCTTCCAGATCGTCGGCAGCGTCGGCAACATCGGCACCGAGGACGACCGGCGTCGGCTGAAGACCGAGCTGGTCGAGCAGCACGCCCCCAGCCGCTACCGCTACGCGAGCCGCACCGGCGCGCTCTTCCAGTTCGTCCGGCCGCGCAAGGTGATCGAGATCCTGGTGACCGACGTGCAGGCCGAGGACGCCAACGGCCGCCCCCTGCCGCGCATGGTGCTCGACTACGACGAGGATGGTGGCTGGAACGCGGTGCGCCCGCTCCCCGGCGTCAGCCTGTTCGCCCCCCGGCTGGTCCGCGAGCGCGACGACAAGGCGGTCAACCCGGTGGATGTCCGCGCC
>CALATR010001177.1 GCA_937891875.1 uncultured Pseudomonadota bacterium
CAGCTCGAGGCCGCCAGCGAGGAGCCAGACGATGGCGAGGCCGGGAGAGGCGCGCCAGATGCGGAAGGGTCGGGCGAGCTGGCGGGCGCCGGCGGCGATGGCGATGGCACGCAGCGGCGTGGCGAGCAGCACCCGGGTCGCCGACATGGCGACGAAGGCCAGCACCAGGGTCCAGACCCCGAGCTGTCCCCACCAGGCCTGCACCGCGAAGACGATGCCCGCCTGAGTCAGGAGGAGTCCCGCCGTGGGCAGGAGCACTCCGATGGGATCCCGCTGGATCAGCGTCCAGCCACCCTTGAGGCTCATCGCCAGGGGCTCGACGCGCATGTCGTCAGCGGGAGACCGCGATCACCGACGGCCGGAGCGGCTGGTCTGGCGCGCAGCGCGGCGGGCGGCGCGGCGAAGGGCCTTGCGGCGGCGCTTCTCGGCCAGGCGCTGCTTCAGACGACGCTTCTCACCCGGCTTGAGGTAGAAGCTGTTCTTCTTGATGTCCTTGCGGATGCCCTCACGCTCGACCTTGCGGCGGAAACGACGAAGGGCCTTCTCGAACGGCTCGTTCTCACGGACGGTGACCAGGATCAAGGGAACTCCTCGGATAGGGTGGGGCGACGCGCCCATGCGATGGGTGGAGCCTCGATGATCCCGGTGGTGACGGGCCCGTTGCCGGGCGGGTCTGGGGATCGGGAGGTGCCGGGCAGGCGCCCCCGCGGAGGCAGGGTTCGAAGCCGTCGCGGTATAGCCGCCCCGGGTGGGGGCTGCCACAAATCGACGTCTGCAGATCAGCTGCGGGGCACCGCGGCTGTGACCCTGGCGACCCAGGGTCCGCATCGGCACGGCGCGGACCAGGCTTCAGCCATCCGGCCCCGCATCCCTCACGGTTAACGCGAAGTAGCGGATCCAGCGAGCGGGGCCCGCGTCCTAGAACATCAGGCCGACGCTGCCGCCCAGGTAGAGCATGTCCTGCAGGCCACCCTCCAGGCGCATCACGAAGCGGTCGCCGAAGTTGAAGCGGAAGCCGATGTTGATGTCGACCAGGGGCACGACCGGCGGGATGGGCTTGGTGCCCTCGAGCAGGTCCCGGTTGTCCTTGCGCTCGAAGGACGGGGTGCCCGCGTCGGGGCGCCAGTACTCGATATCGCCGATGACAACGCCCAGGCCGAGGCCGCCGCCCACCACCATGGACATGCCGAAGTTGCCGTTGGTGTTCATGGTCTTGACCATGTGCACCTCGTAGGCGTAGTTCGCGCCCAGGGCGATGACGCCGAAGTTATCGGTCGGAGCTAGCCAATCGCCGTCCAGATGGTTCGCGGGCTCCTCGCGGTCGTCCCAGTACCCATCGGGCATGAGGTTGTCGATGTACTGGACGTAGAAGATGCCGTTGCTGCCGCCGCTGCTCTCCTCCTCGACCTTGCTCTTCACGACGAACTCGATGCCGACCGAGTAGCCGTGCACCTGGGGCCGGGACTCGCTGTAGGCGTAGCCGGGGGTGTCGTCGTCGTAGAACCAGATGTCGAGGATGGAGTCGGGCACGGTCATGTACCGGCCGCGGAAGCCGAGCTCCATGTCGAAGTTTCGGCCGGTCTCACCGGGCTGGACCGCCAGACCGCCGCCGGGCGTGCCCTCGGGCACGGGCGCGTCATCCTGCAGGCGCGCGCCCTTCGGCAGGGAGGCCCCCTTCATCTGATCGCCCAGCAGGGCGCGGCGAAGGCGGGTCTGCTGGGGCGCGAAGGCGGCTGCCAGATCCGGGGCCGGCGCAGCGAGGTCGGTGCTCTCCGGCAGGAGGTCATCGGCGAGGGCAGGGGTGCTGGCGAGCAGCCCGACGGTGAGGATGGGACCGAGCGAGCGGAACGAAGCGGCGAGCATGGGGAGTCTCCTCGATGGGTGCAGACTGCCGCTGCCCACCTTTCGTGTCAACCACACTGACGTACGGTCGGCGCGTACGAGGTGGCAGGCGCGGGCCCCGTCGATGCAGTATGGGCCCCGCTCGGGGAGGAGCATGGCCAGGGCCTCATCGCAGCCGGATCTCGTCCAGGCGCTCGAATCGGGCGTTCGGGTCGTCTACGTGCACGGTGACGCCGCGATCCTCGTGGATGCGGTCGTCGACGAGCTCGAGGCCTGGGGCGTGGCGCGGTGCGGCCTGAAGGCCTTCAACCACGGGCGCTGGCGAGGCAGCGACGATCGCGCTGCAGAAGCGCTCGTCACGGCGCGGACCGTGCCCATGATGGCCGACATGCGGGTCGTCGTGCTGCGGGACCTGCACCACGCCAACGGCTCCGTTTGCGAGGAGGTCGTCGCGTACATGGAGGAGCCGAGCCCCTCGACGCTCTTCATCGCGGTGGCCGGTACCTTCGGCAAGGCCAGGAAGGGCGACAAGAACTGGGCGACCCGGCTGCAGAACGCGGCGAAGAAGAACGGCCTGCTGATCGCCCGCAAGGCGAAGGACGTCTCGCCGGTGCGCTTCGCCCACGATCACGCCGCTGGCGTCGGGCTGCACCTGGGGCGGCGCGAGGCGGACGTCCTGGTCGAGCTCGTCGGCACGGACCTGGGCCGGCTGGCCCGGGAGGTCGAGAAGCTCGGCGTCTTCCTCGATGCTCGCCCCGGCGAGGGGGAGCCGGTGCGGGTCACGGGTGAGGCGATGCAGGAGGTCTGCAGCGCGCTCGCCGAGGAGTCCGTCTGGGAGCTGACGACCGGCATCGCCCGCCAGGATCGCCGGCTCGCCCTGCGCGCCCTGCACCGGCTGCTCTCCGATGGACAGGAGCCCCACTACCTGTTCGCGATGGTGTGCATGCAGCTGCGCAAGGTGATGCACGGCGTGCAGCTGCTCCGCCGGGGGCTGCCCGAGCACGCGGTCAAGAAGGAGGCTCGCCTGTGGCGCGAGCTCGCCGACGTGCAGCGCCTCGCCCGCAGCTCGGCCGATCCCGGCCACCCGTTCCACGATCCGGCGACGGTGTTCGAGCGCCTGGCCCTGGCGAACCGGGACATGAACAGCGCGCCGGCGGGAAGGCATCGGGTGCTGGAGGCGCTGGTCGTGGAGTTGTGTACGGGGTGAGCGAGTCGGGCTCTCGGCAGTCCACGGAGATGCAGACGGGGGACTGCAGACCGGCCCGCCACGCAACACCGCCTTGGCCCGCCACTCCCGCAGCGTGCCTTGTCAGCGCCCGGCATCCCCAACGCCAAGAACCCGGCGAGCACGAGGCTGGCCGGGTCCTGGGGTCAGGGGCGGTCGGTCACCCGAGGGGCCGACCGGAGAAGCTAGGCGCCGACGGCGAGCTTCTTGACCGCCTTGTTCAGGCGGCTGATGCGACGCGCGGCGGCGTTGCGGTGGATGACGCCCTTGGAGGCGTTGCGGTGGATGACGCTCATCGCGGTGCGCAGCTCGGTCTGGGCGACCTCGACGTTGCCCTCCTCGATGGCGGCGCGGACGCGCTTGATCTGGTTCCGCATGCGGCTGCGGTAGTGGCGGTTGTGGGCCCGGCGCTTCTCATTCTGCTTGAGGCGCTTGATGGCATCCTTGTGGTGCGGCACAGCTCTTCTCCGAAGACGTGTGGGGCGCTGGCTGTTCCAGCGCGATGACCCGCGCGTCTAACCCAGCGACCGATCTCGTCAACTGATGCGTTCCGATCCGGAGCCTCGACCTCGCTCCCAAAACGGATCCGGGGCGCTGCTCCAGCGCCGGGTTACGCGACGCCGCCGCTGGAGGCTCCGCGTGGCTCGCGCCGATAGAATCCGCAACTTCGCCATCATCGCCCACATCGATCACGGCAAGTCCACCCTCGCCGATCGCATCCTGCAGGCGACCGGGGCCGTGGCCGACCGGGACATGAAGGCGCAGCTCCTCGACTCGATGGACATCGAGCGGGAGCGGGGCATCACCATCAAGGCCCAGACCGCCTCCATGGCGTACAAGGCCAAGAATGGCGAGGTCTACCAGCTCAACCTCATCGACACTCCCGGCCACGTGGACTTCAGCTACGAGGTCAGCCGCTCGCTGTCCGCGTGCGAGGGTGCGCTGCTGATCGTCGACGCGGCCCAGGGGGTCGAGGCCCAGACCCTGGCCAACGTGTACCTTGCCCTCGACCAGGACCTCGAGATCGTTCCGGTCATCAACAAGATCGACCTGCCCAGCGCGGACATCGATCGCGTGGTCGGACAGATCGAGGACGGCATCGGCCTGGACTGCAGCGGCGCGGTCATGACCTCGGCCAAGACCGGCCTCGGCGTGCCCGAGCTGCTCGAGGCCATCGTCGCCCAGATCCCCCCGCCCAAGGCCGACGAGACCAAGCCGCTGCGGGCGCTGGTCATCGACTCCTGGTTCGACAAGTACGTCGGCGTGGTCGTGCTCCTGCGGGTGTTCGACGGCATCATCAAGCGCGGCGATCGCATCAAGCTGATGGCGACCGGCGCCATCTACGATGCGCAGAAGCTCGGCGTCTTCACCCCGGCCGCCTTCGAGAAGCAGGAGCTGGCCGCGGGCGAGGTCGGGTTCCTGGTCGCGAGCATCAAGGAACTGCGGGACGCGAAGGTCGGTGACACCGTCACACTCGCCCTGCACGGCGCGACCGAGCCCCTGCCCGGCTTCCAGGACGTCAAGCCGATGGTCTACTCGGGCATCTACCCGGTGGACAGCAAGGACTACGAGGACCTGCGCGACGCGCTCGAGAAGCTGCAGCTGAACGATGCCGCCATCACCAGCGAGCCCGAGTCCAGCGACGCCCTGGGCCTCGGCTTCCGGGTCGGGTTCCTGGGTCTGCTGCACATGGAGATCGTGCAGGAGCGCCTCGAGCGCGAGTACGACCTGGACCTCATCACGACCGCGCCCAGCGTCGTGTACCACGTGCACCGAAAGGACGGGGAGGTCCTCGAGATCCGCAGCCCGAGCCAGCTGCCCGAGCCCAACGATCTCGACTTCATCGAGGAGCCCATCGCGCGGGTCACCATCCACGTGCCCGACGAGCACCTGGGGGCGGTGTTCAAGCTGTGCAACGACCGCCGCGGCGTACAGGTGGACCTGCAGTACAGCACCGAGAGCCGGGCCGTCCTGGTCTACGACATCCCCTATGCCGAGGTCGTGTTCGACTTCTTCGACAAGCTGAAGTCGGCGACCAAGGGCTACGCCTCGATGGACTACGACGTCACCCGCTGGCAGCGCGATGACCTCGTCCGCGTCGACATCCTCATCAACAACGAGCCCGTCGACGCGCTCTCGCTCATCTGCCACCGGGACGACGCGTACCACAAGGGCAACGCCATGGTGCGCGAGCTCAAGGAGCACATCCCCCGCCAGATGTTCGACATCCCCATCCAGGCTGCCATCGGCAGCCGGATCATCGCGCGCAGCACGGTCAAGGCGTACCGCAAGAACGTCACGGCCAAGTGCTACGGTGGCGACATCAGCCGCAAGCGCAAGCTGCTGGAGAAGCAGAAGGCGGGCAAGAAGCGCATGAAGTCCGTGGGCAGTGTCGAGGTGCCGCAGAAGGCGTTCCTCGCGGTGCTCTCGGTCGATCGGGGCTGATCGGGAGATCGTCGCGGAGTGCGGATGCGGACAGATCCTGACCGCACGACGGGCTAGGCTCTCTCCCGCTGGAGGTGAGATGGCTCGGGTCCTGCGCATCGTCGCGGTGGTGGCCCTGGCGGTGGTTGCGCTCGTCGCCATCGCCGCGGGCGCCGTGGTCTACCCCTGGGTGCGGGATGACATGCTCCTGGACCGGGTCGTGCAGGCGGTTGCGCTGGACTGGCGGGACTTCGGACCGGACGCCGCGCGCACCCGGCTGCAGTATGAGCTCGACCACAACCGAATCGGCATGCAGGTCGCCGACGAGGACTGCGCCATGAACCAGGCTGCGGACGGCTCCCGCGAGGTCCGCTGCGACTGGGGGGTGGCGCTCATGGTGCCTGGCACCGACGCGCACCTGCCCCTCGCGTTCACGTCCCGCGCGGTCATCTCCGTGGATGGGGACCTGCAGTGAGCCCCAGCAGCGTGTCGTCCCGGGCCACGGGATCGAGTCCGGAGGTCCTCTCCCGCAGCCTGCTCGGCATCCGAGAGCTGCCGGCCGAGGCCATCGTGCAGATCCTCGACCGGGCGGTGGAGCTCCGGGAGCGCACCCGCGCCGACGGGCCCCTGGACCTGCTCCGCGGGCGCACCGTCGCCTTGCTCTTCATGGAGCCCTCGACCCGGACCCGCTTCTCCTTCGAGATGGCGGTCCGCAGCCTCGGCGCCAACCCCATGGTGTTCGGCGCGGCGGGCTCGTCGACCGTGAAGGGGGAGTCGCTGATCGACACCGCCCGGACCTTGAAGAGCGTGGGCGCCGAGGCATTCGTCCTGCGCCACAAGAAGGTGGGGGCGCCGCACCTCCTCGCCCGTCGGCTGGGCGCGCCGGTGGTCAACGCCGGGGACGGCATCGACGAGCACCCGACTCAGGCGCTGCTCGACGCGCTGACCCTGCGGGATCGGCTGGGGGATCTGTCGGGCCGGACGGTCGCCATCGTCGGTGACGTCCGGCACAGCCGGGTCGCCCGCAGCAACTGCTTCCTGCTCACCCGCCTCGGTGCCCGGGTGCTGATGGCCGGACCGGGGACGCTGTGTCCGCCGGGCATGGACGCGCTCGGGGTGGAGGTCGTGCCTTCGCTCGACCACGCGCTCCGGGAGGCGGACGCGGTGATGATGCTCCGGATCCAGCGGGAGCGACTCGGGGAGGCCATGCTGCCGTCCGACCGGGAATATGCAAGGTTCTTCGGACTTAGTTCGGAGCGGCTCGCCGCGGCGCGGCCGGAGGTGCTGGTCATGCACCCAGCCCCGATGAACCGAGGGGTCGAGATCACCGATGACGTCGCCGACGGCGATGCGTCCGTGGTGTTCGACCAGGTCGCGAATGGCGTGGCGGTGCGCATGGCGGTCATCGAGCGCGCCATGGGAGGTGGCCGATGAGTGCGGTCTGCCTGCGCGGCGGGCGGGTGCTGGACCCGGTCGCCGGCACCCTGGAGCCTCGGGATCTCGCGTTCGCGGACGGCGTCGTCGTGGACGTCGACAGCGTGCCTGGCGCAGCGGTCATCGACGTCGCCGGGGGGGTGGTCGCGCCCGGCTTCGTCGACCTTCACGGCGCCATCGTGCACGCCGCCCGAGACGGTCAGGCAGCGGCGGCGGGAGGCTTCACCACGGTGTGCGCGTCGGCGGACCATCCGGCTGCGCTCGACCGGCCCGACGCGGTCGAGGCCCTGGTCGCTCGGACCCAGCGGGCGGCGTGTCGGGTGCTCCCGGTGGGGGCGCTGACCGAGGGGCTCGGGGGCCGGGAGCTCGCCGAGATCGGCATGCTGTCCGCAGCGGGCTGCGTTGCGGTGGGGCAGGGGGCGGCGGCGGTCGGATCCCCCCGGGTCCTGCGTCACGCCCTCGAGTACGCCGCCCGCCTGGACGTCACGGTCATGGTCCGCGGGGCCGAGCCCGAGCTCGAGAAGGACGGGGTGGCCCTGGAAGGGCCGCGCTCGATCCGCCTGGGCCTGCCCGGCGTGCCCGCCGTGTCCGAGGAGATCGGCATCCATCGCATCGCGGCACTTGCGCGACTCACCGGCGCCCGCGTGCACATCACCCACGTCTGGACTGCCGCCGGCGTGCAGGCGCTGCGCCGGGTGAAGGCCGAAGGTGCGCGGATCACCGCGTCGACCACGGCCATGCACCTCGCGCTGGACCCCGACGCGACGGACCTGTCCCCCTACGATGGTCACCTGCGCTTCGTGCCGCCCCTCGGCTCGCCGGAGGACCGTGCTGCCCTCGCTGACGCCGTCAAGGATGGGGTCATCGATGGGGTCGCCTCGGACCACCGCCCCTGGCCCGCCTACGCCAAGGACGGCACCCTGGAGGAGGCACGCCCGGGTTCCGTCTCCCTGGATGCGGCGTTCTCCCTGGTGTTGCACGCGCTGGGGGGCGACCTCGTGTCCACCGTGCGCGCGCTCTCTGCGGGCCCGTCCGCGGTGCTGGACCTGCCGGTGCCCCGTCTGCAGCCTGGAGAGCGGGCGGATCTGGTGCTGCTGGACCCTGGGTCTCACACCCTGCTCGACCGCCCGGCGGGCGCCCACTCCAACACGCCGCTGGCCGGTACCCGGCTCGACGGGGCGGTAGTCGCGACCTGGTGCGCGGGTGCCCGGACGTTCGGCTCTGGTGCCGCCGGGACGGGCCACAGCGGCTGAGTGGGACAGCTGCCCGACATCGGTTAACGGCCGCCGACCGACCCCATGGTCCAGAGATCCGAGGCTCCTGGAATCACGGCCAGGACCCAACGGGCGGGAAGGCCGCCGGCTCGCCGAGAACCTCGGAACGGGGCCGCCGTGGCCAGACCCGCCGCCACACGATGAGGAAGAGCATGCAGCAGAATCCGGTCACGCCCGAGGGCTACGAGGCGCTCGTCGCCGAGCTCAACCATGCCAAGTCGATCGAGCGGTTCGCGGTGGTCAGGGACATCGAGGAGGCTCGCGCCCACGGGGACATCAGCGAGAACTCCGAGTACGAGGACGCCAAGGAGCGTCAGGCCATGATCGAGGGCAAGATCAGGCAGCTGGAGCACCTCGTCGCCAGCGCGCAGGTGATCGACATCAAGAAGATCCCGCCCTCCGATCGCGTGGTGTTCGGAACGACCGTGGTCCTGGAGAATGTGGAGTCCGGCGAGGAGCGCACCTGGCGCATCGTCGGCGAGCGCGAGACCGACGTCTCCAACGGCAAGATCAGCTTCAAGGCGCCAGTCGCCAAGGCGCTGATCGGCCGCAGCGAGGGTGACGAGGTCAGCATCCCCACGCCTGGCGGACAGCAGACGTGGGAGATCATCGAGGTCCGGTACAGCTCCTCCTGATCGGAAGGCTCCCATGAGCGCCAGCACCGACGCCTCGGATCAGCCGAGCCCCGCCGACACCTCGGCCCCCCCATCGCCCGGCAACGAGGCCGTCCTGGACCTCGACGCGCTCGACGGCTGCCTGTCGCCCCTGCGGCGGGTGCTCCGCTATGCCCAGCGCGGCCCGGTCCGCTTCCTGGACGTGATCGGCGGCCGCTTCGTCGCCCAGGCGCGGGCGCTGCCCCTGCCCGAAGGCGTCGACCAGATCATCGCCGAAGTCGGCGCCGCCCTCGAGGGGCTCGACGATCTGGAGGCCGACGAGCGCGAGGTCCGGATCCTCACCGCCGCGGCCGCCGTGCGCCGGGTGGACCAGCTGCTCGGCCTGCCGATCTCCGACGCAGCCGCCGCGCCCGCGGCACGACCCACTCGGCCGGTCGATGAGGACGACGACGACGACGAAGACGACTCTGACGAGGATGACGACACCGACGAGCAGGAACGCTCCGCTGGCGGTCGCAGCCGGTCGGACTCCGGGCGGGGAGGGGACAACCGGTCCCGCCGCAACCGGAAGAAGCGGGGGCGCGGTCGCAAGAAGCGCTCGTCGGACCGCCGTCCCTCGTCGGAGAGCCAGCGCGCGTCGCAGCCCGCCGACCCCGAGATCAGCGAGGATGGGGACGGTGACGACGACGGCCTGCGCTATGGCGACGAGCAGCTGGGTCAGCTGGCGATCAGCAGCCTCGAGGGGGCTGGCGATGTGCTGGCCGCGCTGGAGGCTGCGGGGATCACCACGGTGGACCACCTGCTGCAGCGGGCGCCGGTCGGTGAGGACGTCGTGCAGCCGGTCGCGGGCGCAGGCCGGGTCCGCTCCGAGGGGCGGGTCGCGGTCGGCGGTCGGGTGCGCGGTCGGCACAGCGTGGTCGGGGCGGACGGCAGGCGCCGCACCCACGTGATGCTTCGCGGCGCCGGTCTGACGCCGGCGGTGTGGGAGAACGGCGCTCCGGACTGGGTCGTCGAGGCGCTCTCCCCGGGCGCGCGGACCGTGCTCGTCGGCCAGTCCGTGCCAGAGGGCGCGCTGGAGGATCTGCTCGACGATGAGGAGGAGGACGACGACTCCGTCGAGTCGACCCTGGATCTGGACCTCGACGCGCTCGAGGACGAGCTCCTCATCGAGGAGGGGGACGACGCGTCGAGCGAGGCCCCGCCCGTCGCGGTGGAGGCCGTCGCCGCAGAGTCCGATCCGGCACCCCGCAAGAAGTCCCGGCGCAAGCGCGCCCGCTACGTCGTCACCGCGCCCGAGCTGGCGACCGACGACGGCAAGCATGCGGTGCGGCTGGCCACCTACGGCGTCGAAGGGGTCGAGGACTCCGTCATGCGCGGTCTCGTACGCCAGATGCTCCCCGCCGTTGCCCGGGTCCAGGACCCCGTGCCCGCCGAGCTGCTCCAGGCGCGCTCGCTGATGCCCCTCGCTGAGGCGCTGACCAAGGTCCACACCCACGGCAAGCGCGCGGGCGGTGCCCGGTCCCGCCTCGCCTACGACGAGGCCCTGCTCGCCCAGCTCGGCCTGCTCTGGCCCCGCTACCAGGGCACCCCCGAGCGTGGCCTGTCCCACACCGTGCTCCACGGCCAGCCTGCCAGGGTCCTCCAGTACGTCGACGCCCAGCTCACCGACGAGCAGCAGGTCGCGTTCGAGGAGGTCAAGCGCGATCTGCGCGCCCCGACGCCCATGCGCCGGGTGCTCACCGGGGAGGTCGGCGCCGGCAAGGGCCTCGTCGCCCTGCTCTCCGCCGTGCTGGTCGCCGAGAACAAGCACCAGGTCTTCATCCTCGCTCCGGATCAGGCCACCGCGGAGCAGCGCTTCGCCTTCACCGAGCCCCTCCTTCGCGAGCTCGGGCTGGTGTCGCGGCTCTACACCGAGGCCCCCAGCAAGGCCCAGCGCGACGCGATCAAGCGCGGTGAGGTCCACGTGCTCTTTGGAGCCCTGGAGCTCATCGAGGCGGACATCGAGTGCCGTCGCCTCGGACTCGTCATCGCCGGTGAGCGCGACGTCTTCGGCCGTGTGCCTGCCATGGTCGAGCAGTTGCGTCAGCCCCGGCCTGACCTGCTCATCATCACCTCCACGCCGGTGGCCCAGCAGGTGCTCCTCGCTGCCTACCCGACCTTCGATCACACCGTGCTGCGCCACCTTCCCGGCCAGCGTGTACCGGCGAAGGTCGTGCAGGCCGAGCACCGCAGCACGGCCTACGGTGCCGCGGCCGAGGCGGTCGAGCGCGGCGAGCAGGTGGCGGTCGTCTTCCCCATGTCCCGCGGCGCGGATGTGCTGGGCGTGCGGGAGGCCCTGCATGTGGTGTCGACCCTCGAGGCCAGCGTCTTCCCGGGCAAGCGCATCAAGCTGTTCCACGGCGCCATGGGTCGGGAGGAGCGCTACCGCGTCTACAGCGACTTCCGCGCCCACCGCCTCGACGTGCTGGTCGCGACCACCCACTTCGAGGCTGGCCCCGCCGTTCCTGGAGTCAGCACCGTGATCATCGAGCAGGCGGACCGCATGGAGCTGTCCCGTCTGCACCGGGTGCGCGAGCACATCTCGGTCAGCTGGCACGAGCCGCGCTGCTGGCTGATCACGGGCGAGACCCCGGACGAGGCGGGGCTCGAGCAGGTGCGCCGGTTCGTGACAGAGCGCTGCATCCCGATCGAGGCCCAGGTCGGTGAAGAG
>CALATR010001178.1 GCA_937891875.1 uncultured Pseudomonadota bacterium
CGAGGACGTCGACGGTGACGACATCGACATCACCTACACCTGGTACGTGAACGGCACGGCGCTGGGCGTCGACGGCCCGATCCTGACCGGCGACCACTTCGACAAGGGCGACTCGGTCCACGTCGAGGCCACGCCCAACGACGGCGAGGCCAGCGGAGAGCCCGCCGCCTCCGCCTCCGTCACCATCCTCAACACCCCGCCCCGGCTCGACGCGGTCACGATCTCCCCCGAGGAGATCTTCGAGGACACCGAGGTGCTGTGCACCGCGGTCGGCTGGTACGACGCCGACGGAGATCCGCCCGACGTCACCGCCACCTGGCTGGTCAACGGCGTCGAGGTCGAGGGCGTCACCGGCGCTCTGACCGGGGAGTACTTCGACAAGGGCGACCTGATCCGCTGCAAGGGCGCGCCGACGGACGGCGACTCCCAGGGTGCCATCGTCGTCAGCCAGGTCGCCCAGGTGCTCAACAGCGCGCCCACCCTGGGCGGGGTGGAGCTCTCCCTGTCTGCACCGACGGCGGCCGACACCCTGGCGTTCACTCCGGTCGACGCGGCCGATCCGGACGGAGACACCGTCCAGTACACCGCCGAGTGGTTCGTCGACGGCGCGTCGGTCGGCACCGGCCTCACCCTGCCGCCGCGGTCCTTCGTGCGCGGCCAGGCGATCCATGTGGTCGTCACCCCCAACGACGGGCACCTGACCGGCGAGGCGATCACCTCCGGGTCGGTCACGGCAGCCAACAGCCCGCCGAGCCTCACCGGTGTCAGCCTCATCCCCGACCCCGTCTACACGAACAGCGTCGTGTTCCCCAGGGTCACCGCGGAGGACCTGGACGGGGATCCGGTCACCTACACGGTCACCTGGACCGTGAACGGCTCGGCGGTCTCGGAGACCGGCAGCGTGCTCGACGGCGACGTCTGGTTCGACAAGGACGACACCATCGCGGTCGAGGTCACCCCGAACGACGGCTTCGCCGATGGTCCGACCCTGGCGTCGTCCACCGTCACCGTCCAGAACAGCCTGCCCACCCTGCCCGTGATCGAGCTGGTCCCCGAGGAGCCCACCCCCGGCGACGAGCTGTGGTGCGCCGTGGACACGGAGTCGACCGACGCCGACGGAGACGACCTCTCCTACACGTTCACGTGGACCCGCAACGGCTCGGAGTTCACCGAGACCGGCGAGCTCGACTACCCCGGCGACTACGTCGCGGGAGACCAGACGTTCGACGGCGACAGCTTCGTCTGCACCCTCGAGGTCAGCGACGGCACCGCCATGGTGGAGGTCACCGCCGAGGCCGACGTGCTGATCTGGCGCGGCCCGCGCCAGCTGACCACCTGCGGTCAGGTCGGTCGATACGGACCGTCCCAGTCCACCTGCGACCGCGCCTACACCGGAACCACCCTCGAGGGAGACGTGCTGGTGTCCAGCGGCATCCAGTCGTGGACGGCGCCGCTGGACGGCACCTACCGGATCGAGGCCCGCGGTGCCCAGGGCGGCATGGGCTCCTCCTACTCCACCTACTCCGGTGCCCTCGGCGCCCGGGTCCGCGGTGACTTCGAGCTCTCCGAGGGCGACGTGCTCTACTTCATCGTCGGCCAGATGGGCGAGATCGGCGGCGGCTCCTACGCTGGCGGCGGCGGCGGCGGCACGTTCGTCTTCCTCAACTCGGTCGACGAGGAGAGCCTGCTGCTGGTCGGCGCGGGCGGTGGTGGCAACGGCTACAGCCTCTACAGCGCCAGCACCTGCGGCGGCCAGAGCCCCGGCGTGAACCCTCGGACCGGCTCCTCGTCCTCTTCGGGCAGCTGCTCCGAGGACACCGAGATCACCGCGGGTGAGGGCAACACCTACTTCTACCGCCTGTCCGGCACGACGGACTACTACTACGGCGGCGGCGGCGCGGGCCTCAACTCGGACGGCACCACGATCGACGCGTCCTGGCGGTCCTACAGCCCGCTCGACGAGTCCAACCCGGCCGTCGGCGGAGAGCACCCCTACAACGAGGGTGGCTTCGGCGGCGGCGGCCCGGGCGGCTACTTCTACCGGTACTCGTCGGGCTCGTCCTACACGTCGAGCAGCTACGGCTCGGGTGGCGGCGGCGGCTACACCGGCGGCCAGGGCGGCTACTACCGCGCCGGCGGCGGCAGCAGCTACAACGACGGCAGCAACCAGTCCAACACGTCCAACACCCACACCGGCGACGGCAGGGTCGACATCGACCTGATGGACTGACGAGCGACCGCCGGCCCCGAGGGGGTCGGCGGCGAGCGCAGACGCAAAGAAGGCCGGGCTCCCGAGGGGGCCCGGCCTTCGCCGTTCAGCAGTTCAGACGCCGACTACTTGACGGCGCCTTCCTCGATCCACACCTTGATCTTGGTGATGTCCGACGACGGCAGCGAGCCGCCCAGCGGCATCTTCGAGCCGCTCGACGCGGTGCCCTCGAGCTTGTGGATGATGTAGCTGTCCTCGGGAAGCCCCGGCTCGACGTACGCGGTTCCCGTCGAGGAGGACTTCCCGAAGATGCGGCTGTGGGCCGACGACGCCAGGGACAGACCGCCCGAAGAGCCGTGGCAGCGGGTGCAGTAGCTGTTCCAGATCGGCTGGATGTCCGAGTCGTGGGTGTAGGTCTCCGACCCGACGTCCTCGTCGAACGAGCCGTCGCAGTCGTTGTCCTCGTCGTCGTCCCAGTCGAAGGGGATGTCCGGGTGGATCGCCTTGCTGGTGTCGTCGCAGTCGGTGTTGTCCTCGACCGTGCCCGACGGGGCCACGCAGGACGCCGTGCCGGTGTCGTCCTCGTCGCCGAAGTCGTCCTCGTCGTCGTCCGCGTACCAGGTGGGTGCGTCCACGACGTCCGTGTCCGCGTCGTCCACCTTGCCGTCGCAGTCGTTGTCCTTGCGGTCGCAGACCTCGTCGGCCATCGGGTTGATCGCCGCGTCCCGGTCGTTGCAGTCGTCGGCGACGGAGATGTAGCCGGCGGGCGCCTCGCACTGGACCTTGCGGGTGGCCTTGGCGCCCCAGCCGTCCTTGTCGGCGTCCTCGTACCACTCGCCCGCCTCGCCGGACTCGGCGTCGGCGTCGTCGCAGTCGAGGTCGTTGGCGACGTAGCCATCGGGCACGAAGCAGGCCATGACGCTGCTCTCGGCGTCACCCAGCTCGTCCTTGTCGGTGTCGGCGAACCACTCCTGCTGGTCGGTGATGCTGTCGTCCGCGTCGTCGACCAGCTCGTCGCAGTCGTTGTCGATGGTGTCGCAGACCTCGTCCTCGCCCGGGTTGGCCGCCGCCTCGTTGTCGTCGCAGTCCGTGTTGTCGGCGACGTAGTTGGTGGGCTGGCGGCAGGACAGGGTCGTGACCTCGGCGTCGCCGAAGCCATCGCGGTCGGTGTCGGCGTACCAGGTGCCCTGGTCGGTGACCGAGTCGTCGTCGTCGTCGATCAGCTCGTCACAGTCGTTGTCGAGGAAGTCGCAGACCTCTTCTGCGCCCGGGTTGATGGTCTTCGCATCGTCCCTACAGTCGACGCAGGCTGCGTAGCCGTCGCCATCCTCGTCCGCGTACAGCGGGGTCTCGCCGTCGCAGTTGTAGTCGGTCGGATCCTCGCAGTCGGTCTCCTCGGCGTCCGGGTGGATCGCCGGGTCGTCATCGTTGCAGTCGACGTCCGAGGTGTAGCCGTCATTGTCCGCATCGACCGGACCGATGTCCGTGTCGCCCGTGTCGGTGTCCCCGGTGGGGCCACCGTCGTCACAGGCCACGGCCAGCGCCAGCGGCAGGGCCAGGGAAAGGGCGCGAAGCCATTGGGGAATCGTCGTGCTCATGGGGGGTGCCTCCTCGGTACGTCAAGGTGCCGTCACGCGGGCGATTCCGCCAGCACCGTTCGCTCACCGCCTCCTGTGCCGCCACGCCGCGATTCGGATCACGCGATCGCAGGAACCAGCGGCTAGCCTGGAGGTCTTCCCGCCTTGCCCTGGCAGCTCCCGGAGACCCCATGCGCACGTTGATCGCCTGTCTGCTCGTGTGGGCGGGGATGGTGAGCGCCCCCTCGGCCCTGGCCGACGAGGGTCGGACCGTGCGCTGGACCCGGGCGCCGGACCTGGTCCCCTGGGAGACCATGACCACCTCCGGCGACCCCGGACGGACCCCGGCCTACGATCGTGAGCAGCTGCGCGCGCGACGGGTGCAGATCCGCGCGGCCCTGGACAAGGCCGGTACCACTCCGACCGAGCGCGCCGCCGCCCTGATGGAGCTCGGCGACCTCTTCCGCGACGAGGCTCGCCTCGTGCTCGCCGAGGATGCCGCCGATCCCTTGCGGATCCCGCTCCGCACCTCTCCGGCCTGGCTGCAGCTCGAGTTCGCCCTGCG
>CALATR010001179.1 GCA_937891875.1 uncultured Pseudomonadota bacterium
CCCGCCACTCCCCTGCCCGAAGCCACGCGACCTGCTCTCTACGATCCCGCCCCAACCCCAACTACCACCGAAACGACTTCCCCCAGCTCTCCTTCGCCGCCGCGACGATCTCCGCCACCTCGTCCTCCGGCACCGCGTAGCCATCCCCCACCTCGAAGGGGTTGAAGTGGAACGCGTAGATCCGCGAGGCCAGCTGGTGAAACGGCAGCGAGCTCTCCCCTTCCCGCTCGCCGTGCCCCGTGACCGACGGGCGCACCCCGTGGCCCCAGTCCTGCCGGCCCTCGTTGTTGGGGTTGTAGAAGTACGCGCGCAGCTCACCGTCGGGATCGCTGGCCACGCGCTGCAAGCTGATCGCGTGCGCCCCCAGCCAGTCGCCATGGCTGTTGGTGACGCACAGCCCCAGGGGGTTGGGGTACATCAGGCGATTGCCGTCGTTGTACGCCGGGTGATGGGTGGCGTAGAACCTCCGGTAGAAGTCGTCTGGCGCACTGACCGTGGTCTGGGCGACGTCGATGAAGATCGACGCGAACCCGCGCGCTATCCAGCGGCCGTACAGGGCGGGGTTGACCCACTTGTGGCCGTCCTCGCCGCGCAGGGCGACCCGGCGCATCATCTCGTCGTAGAGCCGGTCGAGGTGGGGCACGAGCACCAGGGACAGCGGATCGAGATCGGGATCGAGACGGCGGGCCAGGCCACCGCCCAGCTCGTGGCTGCGCAGGGTGACGCCCTCGAAGTCGACCGCCACCTGTCCGTCCCGGGCGGCGCTGATCACGACGCCCAACAGATAGCCGGGAGCGTGCTGGGCCCACAGGGAGATGCCCCGCGCCGCCTGGCAGGTGGGGTTGTGCCCCTGGCCGATCCCGAGGGGCTGACCGAGGACCGCGAGGCAGCCCGCGGCGAGCATGGCGTTGGCGGTGAGCCCGTCTCGGCGCTGCTTGCGCGAGAGCAGGAGCCGGCGCACCTCCCGATCGAGGTCCATCTCGATGATGCGCGTGATGCCGTGGCGGATCTCCCGCCGGGACAGGAGCCCTCGGTCGATCAGGCGGCCGAGGCCGTAGATCGCCTGGGACGTGCTGGGCAGGATGGCCACCTTCACCAGGGTGCGGGCGAAGGGCAGGTGCTGCTCGAGCTCGGCGGCGCCGACCGGGGTCAGGGCCAGGGCGCGGGCCGCGAGCCGGGCGTGGTCGCGCACCAGGAAGCGCAGGAGCACGGCGTGGTGGTCGGACACGAGGCCGGTGTCGCGCATGGCCGCGCCGCAGTGCTCGGCCTCGACGGCGAGCTCCTCCTCGGTCAGCTCGCGGATCCGGGCGCGATAGTCCCGGACGGAAGCGCACTCCCGGGCAACCGGGCTCGGGCCGTCCACCGCGTGGGCGAACCGCTCCAGCCGCGCATCGACCGGAGCATCGGGACCTTCCTTGGGGATCCGCGCCGCCATGGCGATCATGCGCCGCACCCGATCGGTCATGATCGGGCGCTGGGCACTCACGGCGACGATCTCGGCCAGGACCTCGCGGCGCAGGTTGGACAGGCCGATCTCGCGGGCGATCAGCGCGAAGAGCGCTTCGTGACTCGCCCGGTGGGGACCGCCGCTGATCCGTTCCTGCTCGGTGCCGCCAGGGAAGAGGAAGCGCAGGTTGAGCGCCATCACCTCCTCGAGGAAGCGCCGGGCCTCGGCGGCGGTCTGGCGGGGGTTCTCGGCACGCCCGGTGGCGATCGCGAGGACCCGGAGCTCGGAGAGGGTCTCGACCACCGGATAGACCCCGGTGCCGACCAGTCCGCCCTCGACGAGGGGGGGCTGCAGCCGGGAGGGATCGACCCACGGACCGCCGTCGAACACGCCCGCCTCGTCGAAGCGATCGGCGCGGGCGTACAGGGCGTCGAGCCCGCCGGTGGTGCCCATCAGGGCCTCGGCCAGCTGGAACACCTGGGTCTGGTGGCGGCTGCGGGCGAACGCGGCCGAGGACTGCACGGCATCGAGCGCCGCGTCGAGCTTCTCGCCCAGGCGCTCCACCGCGCTCACGGGCGCGGCCGGATCCGAAGGGGGATCCGGCCGCGGGACTGTGTCGACATCGCTCATGCGCCGGCACCGTCCTCGACACCATCCGCCAGCATGCGCTTGCGGGCGGCAGAGTCCGAGTAGAGCACCTCGTCCTCGTCCTCGTCCTCTGCGAGCTCCGCGGCGGCGGGCGCCTGTTCGGGCCCGTCATAGAAGTCGACGTTGCGGTCGTAGTGCTCGAGCAGCCCGCGCATGACCTCGGGATCGGGGCCCTCGAAGAAGACCGTGCCGTAGTGATCGCCGAAGGCGACCCGATCGGCGACCTTGGGGTCGATCGGCATGAAGAGGTTGTGGCTCTCGTAGTACTCGTGCTGGACGAGCTCGTCGGGCACGGCGACCTTGGAGACGACCTTGCGCTTGGGGTAGACCATCACGCAGCCAGCGTAGGTCTTGGGCTGGGAGATGTCGGGGAAGAACGCCTCGATCTCCTCCTCCGTGGTCGCGGGATCGGAGCACATCACGAAGGCCGCGAAGGGATCGAAGCCCCAGGCGCGCTGGATGAGCTCGAAGATGTGGCCACCAGGCACGCGCGCGGCGACCTCGCCGAAGCTCACCTCGTCGTCTTCGGTGATGAAGAACTCGGGGTGGATCATGCCGTACTCGATGTCGAACGCCTTGATCAGCGCCTCGACCGCCTTGCGGATCACCGGACGGCGCGCCTCGAGGCGCTCGGACGCGGGCACGAAGTTGGTGTGCCCGAGCCGGATGTACTCGGTGATGTTGAGGAAGCGGACCCGGCCGTCGTGCACGAAGACCTCGCAGGAGAACTCCTGCCCGGCCAGGTGGGTCTCGATGAGGCACGGGAACTCGTCTTCCCGGACCTGGTCGACATCGTCGAGGGAGCGCAGGACCCGGTGGCCCTTGGCGCCCGCCGCATCGAGCGGCTTCATGTGGATCATCGGCGGCTCGTCGTGGTCCATGGTCGTGAGCGCCTTGCGGACCCGACCCAGGAAGCGGGTGACGTCCTGCCGATCCTCGGCCTCTTCGAACAGGCCGATGCGGATGCCGGCGATCTGCGCGCGGCGCTTCATCATGGCCTTGTCACGGAAGAGCAGGTAGCGACCGAACACGCGTGGATCGTCGCGGAAGCGGGCGTTGAGCGCGCCGGCCCACTCGACGGTCTCCTCGAAGAGCGGCACCGCGAGGTGTACGTCGTGGGCCTTCAGCTGCTCGTAGAGCTCGTGGGAGACCTCGTTGTGGCGGGAAAAGTCCCACTCCACCCAGGTGATTCCGTGGGGGTCCAGCGAGGCGCCGAAGCCGGGGGGCACGACGGCTACAAAGGGGCGATCCTGGGCGTTCATGGCCTCCATCGCGGGGATGGAGTAGCCGAGCAGCGCGACGGTCGAGACATCGGTTCGGAGGGTGCCCATCAGGACACCTCCATGGCGTCCATGTCTGCGTCGGGGGCGTCACCCACGACCTCGAAGGCGTAGCGGTACAGCTCGAAGCCCTCCTCGTAGTAGGGCTTCAGGCAGCCGTCCTGCCAGCAGAGGATGGCGTCCTTGTCGGTCTCGATGCACTCGAAACCGAACTTCTCGTACGCCCGGGTGGCCCAGGTGGCCTCGGGGTGGGCGATGAGCACCATGCCGCGCAGGCCCATCCGGCGGACCAGGGACTCGGCGAAGGTCATCAGGGTGTGGCCGTAGCCCTTCCCGACGTGGGCGACGTCCAGGTAGATGTAGCCGAGGTAGGCGTAGTCGCCGAAGACCTGCAGGCTGATGGTGCCCACGGGCTCGCCGTCGGCGTGGCCGATGTAGAAGTCACGGAGGGAGAAGTTCTTCTCCTCCCAGGCCTCGTCGACCTCGTGCTCGCCCATGTCGGACGCGTCGACGAACTCGGCGTACCAGCTGGCCGACGAGCGCACGAAGTCCGCAATCTGGCGCATGTCGCTGCGGCGGGCGCGGCGGATGGCCAGGTCGGGCACGTCACGCATGCGGCGGCGACGCTGCTGTTCGAGCTGAAGATTTTCTTGGGTGATACTCATGGATCCTCGATTTACGTGGTGTATTCGGCGTTGATCTCGACGTAGCGATGAGTCAGGTCGGTGGTGAGCATCCGGGCGCTGCCCTCGCCGCGGCCGAGATCGATGCGGGCGTGGACGCGGGATGCGCGGAAGCGTCGGCCGAGCTCGGTGGCGTCGACCGTGTCCAGGGGGGCGCCGTCGCGGAAGACGGGCAGCCCCGCGATGTGCAGGGTGAGGCTGGCGACGTCGACCGCGACGCCTGCGTTGCCGGCAGCGGCCAGGATGCGACCCCAGTTGGGATCGCCTCCCGCAAGTGCGGTCTTCACCAGCGAGGACGTCGCGACGCTCTGGGCGACCCTGCGGGCATCCTCGGTCGAGTCCGCGCCTTGCACGCGGATCTCCATCACCCGGGTCTTGCCCTCGCCGTCCTCGATGATCTGCTCGGCGAGCCGGCGGGCGACCTCGGTCACCGCGACCTCGAGACGGCGCAGGGCGGCCTCGTCGAGGGGGGTCACCCCGCCCGCGGGGGGCTCGGCGAGGAGGATCACGGCGTCGTTGGTGCTGGTGTCGCCGTCGACGGTGATCTCGTGGAAGCTGCGGTCGACCGCGCGGCGCAGCAGGCGGCGCAGGGTCTGCGTGTCCACTGGAGCGTCCGTCGCGAGCACGGCGAGCATGGTCGCCATGTTGGGGTGGATCATGCCCGACCCCTTGGCGACACCGCCCACGGTGACGGTCCGATCGCCGAGATCCAGCCGCACGGCGGCGCCCTTCTCACGGGTATCGGTCGTCAGCATGGCACGGCGAACGTGCGCTTCGGCGGACTCGGAGTCGTCTTCGAGCGCGAGGTCGCGGATGCCGGTCAGCACCTTGTCGATGGGCAGCGGCACGCCGATGACGCCGGTCGACAGCACCAGCACCGGGCCGCCCACGCGCTCGTCTGCGGCCTGGGCCATGCTCCACGCGTCGGCCGCACCCTTCGGTCCGGTCAGCGCGTTGGCGTTGCCGCTGTTGATGATCACGCCGCGGACGGTGTCGCTCTCGGAGAGCAGGCGCCGGCAGAGGTGCACCGGGGCGGCCGCGGTGGCGCAGGTGGTGAAGACGCCGGCCGCGGTGCGCGGGCTCTCGGCGACGATCAGCGCCAGGTCGGGGTCGCCGGAGGGCTTGACCCCAGTCTGGTGCGAACCACCGCGCAGGCCAGGCACTCGGAACAGGCCACCATCGAGGGGGGTGAGTTCGGTGTCGTCGACGATCATCGGGCCTCGGGGGCAGGCGCGTTCGGCCGGGCGACCATGCCGACGCGGGCCTGGTCGGTCGGGTGCTGGGCGAGGGTCCGGCTGGCCCGCACCCAGGTCGCGGGGGTCTCGTTGAAGCCGAGCCGGGCGAAGAAGGACGGCTTCTTGGTGACGCACACCGGCGTCAGGCCGCGGCGGGCAGCCTCGGCCTGCAGGGCGCGGACGAGGCTTGACGCGACACCCAGGCCACGGTGGGACTCCGCGACCACGAGGCCGCGGATCTCGGCGAGCGGTGCGCGCGGATCGGTGCGCTGCAGGCTGGCGGCGCCGACCAGGTCCCCGTCGTCCTCGGCGACCAGGTAGGCGGCCCAGGTCCAGGGCAGCTGCCACACCGTCTCCGGCAGGCAGTCGGGCACGGCGTCCGCGAGCAGGTCGACCAGCGCGGGCAGGTCTTCCAGGCGCGCTGGGCGGATCAGCGGATCTCGAGACGATGTCGTTTGGGAGCGGATCATCTGGCGTCCTCCAGGGTGGCGGGCGTCGGGTGGTCTCACAGGTCGTCGAGGGCGCGGGTCAGGCGCACCACGGCCTCGTCGAGGTCGGTCAGCGGCACGTCCAGCGGCGGCAGCAGTCGCACGACGTCGTCAGCGGCGGGCACGACCAGCAGGTGGTGCTCCAAGGCGGCGCGCACGATGTCGCGGGCCGGGCGATCGAACTTCACGCCCAGCAGCAGGCCGCGGCCGCGAACCTCGCGGATCCGGTCCTGCATCGCCTGCACCAGGCGGCGGCGCAGGTGGGCCTCGCGGACGCGCACACCCTCGAGGAGCTCGGGGTCGGAGAGGCGCTCGAGCACGGCGAGGGCGACGGCCGAGACGACAGGTCCACCGCCGAAGGTCGAGCCGTGGCAGCTCGGCGTCACGTGCGGGGCGACCGCGGGACCCAGCAGGATGGCACCCATGGGCAGGCCGCCGGCGAGGGGCTTGGCCAGGGTCATCACGTCGGGGGTGATCCCGGACGGCTCGTGAGCCCACAGGGTTCCGGTCCGGCCCAGGCCGCACTGGATCTCGTCGAAGATCAAGAGCGCGCCGACGCCGTCGCAGCGGGCACGCAGGGCGGCGAGCCACTCGCTCGAGGCCGGGCGCACGCCCCCCTCCCCCTGCACCGGCTCGACGATGACCGCACAGACGTCCTCGTCGATGATCTCGAGCGCGTCGAGGTCGTCGAAGGGCGCGCGGCGGAAGCCCGGGGTGAGGGGCTCGAACGGCTCCTTGATCGACGGCTTGTCGGTGGCGGCGAGCGCGCCCAGGGTCCGGCCGGGGAAGCTGTGGCCGAAGTAGACGACGTCGCCC
>CALATR010001180.1 GCA_937891875.1 uncultured Pseudomonadota bacterium
ACCCGCGCCAGGGTGTGGGTGCCCCCGCCCAGCGCGTCCTGCACGACCTGGTTGCCGAGGCTGCGGTGCACCGCGCCAGGCACCTCTGCCGGCAGGACCGCGCTGGCCAGGCTCGCCGTGGTGGACCGCTGCGCGGGGACCACGGCCTGGGCCGGATCCTCGGCATGCACCTGGCGGAGCACGGACGTCTCCGCCGCCTCCTCCTGGGAGGTGCGGTCGGGTCGCGGCATGGAGGCCTCGGACGACGCGGGGGTCGACCCCTCCGAGGACGGGAGGGGGCGGCGCGCGGCGGGGCGGTCCGCGCGATGCCCGCTTGGTTCACGTCGATCCTATCCGGCGAGAAGCGGGGTCGAACCGAGGGTGTGCCAGGGGGTGCTTCCGAGTACTATGGTGCTTCAGGCAACCTTTTCCGCGCATCGCTCCGATCTGGTCTCCGAGGTGCGCGCACAGGGGTGCGCACGTGCGCACGCACCACCACCGCCAGTCCGCCCTCCACGCCGCCGCGCCGCAGGGTGCCCCAGGCGCGGACGCCGTAGTCGGCGCGGTCTCCGCTGCGGTCGAGGCCCAGCCAGGGGTGGAGCACCAGCTGGGGTCCGGTGGTCTCGGGCGCGGGCGCGCGGCAGGTCGTGGGCTCGACCCCCGCCTCGCAGTGGTACACGATCGCGTGGATCGGCGGCACGACGGGCACCAACGCGGCGTTCCCACCACCCAGGACGCGCAGCTTCTGCCGGGTCCGGTGCTCGGCCCACACCCCCGAGGTCAGGCCGACGCCGCTCCACAGGGTGCGGTAGTAGCGGATCTCCATGTCCCCCGTGCCGGTTGCCGGGCTGAACCCGACGGCCCGGTCGACGCGCCAGGTGATGGAGGTGACGTCGAGGGTGGCGCCGTAGCTCACGCCCACGGAGCGCCGGGCGCTGCGGTGCACCTCGCGCCGCAGATCGAGGCCCATCCGCACCGGGGGGACCAGGCCGGGATCCGGGGCGCCGAGCGGGCGCGGGCGGGTGCCGGGGATGCCGGCCTGCACGTCCAGGCCCAGCTCGTCGTGCGGGCCCACGAGGACGCTGCCACGGGCGGCAAACGCCGCGAACGGGGTGACGGCGTTCGCGGGCGTCCAGGTGCTGCTCAGGTCGACCGGATGCGGAGTGGCGTGGGGCGCGATGCTGATGGTGACCGGCGCGTCGACGTGCAGCCCGGGGTCGACCCCGGGCGAGGGGGCCAGCGCCGAGCCTCGCGCGGACCACGTCTCGACGACGCTGCCGAAGGGCGAGGAGCTCCCGCACATGGCGAACACCACCGCGCAGATGGCCAGCTTCACGTCCTCACCAGTCGGCGCGTGGGTTGGGAACGTAGCGCCGACGTACGACGACGGAGAGGCCGCCTTCGAACTTGTCCCCGTAGAAGCTCTCGAACAGGGCGCCCCACGCTCGGACTCCGAAGTCTGTGTGCTCGCCGCGGTGGTCGAACCCGATCCAGGGGTGGATGACGCCCGAGAAGCGGAAGGCCACCGGCTCGGCCACGGCGCAGGTTGCGTAGGCGGCGCGGTAGGGGCAGGTGTACTCGGTGTCCCTGCGGGCCGGCACGTAGGGCGTGACGCCGACGGTCGCGCCGCCCAGCAGGCGCGTGTCGCCGTTCGGGCGTCCCTCGATCCACAGGCCGGTCCTGCCGCCGAACTGGGCCGCGGCGAAGCGGTAGAAGCGGGTGTCCTCGCCCATGAACGTGCCGGGGCCCGCCTCGGAGTCGACGTAGTAGCGGTCCACCCGCCAGTCGAGCACGGTCATGTCCAGGGTGAGCGCGCCGCCGAACCCCACGTCCACTGGTCCGGTGCCTCGGGTCAGGTTGTAGCGGAAGTCCGTGGTCAGCCGCGTCGGCGGGGTGTGGTTGGGGGCCTCGGCGCCCTCGGGTCGCAGGCGCGTCCCGGGCACGCCCACCTCGAGATCCATCCCCAGCTCGGTGCGGCGACTCAGCCGCGCGCTCCCCCGGCCGGCCAGCGCGGCGAGCGGGCGCTGCGCATTGCCGGGCGTCCAGGTCCGATCGAGGTTGCGGTCACCGATCACGCCCTGGGCGCCGAGGCTCACCGTGCCCTCTGCGTCCAGGTGCAGCCCAGGATCGACCCCCGGTGACGAGGCGACCCCCGATCCCCGCGGGTACCAGCTCTCCTCCACACGGACGTGGCGGTAGCCAGGCGCGCAGACCGCGAACACGATCGGTATGACAACGAGCTTCATCGAACCCCACGATGCGGGCCAGGCGGCTAGGTGTGTCGAACGCGCTGCGTCCGTCACTCCCTCAAGGTTGCCGGGCCAGAGCCGATCCCGCATGGGGATGTTGCCCGGTGAACTGGCTGCTTGAACTGTACAACGGGGGTCTCGACCCCCGCACGACCGACCATCGCACGCTCAGGGAGACGCGCTCCGTGAGCGTCGCGAGCCTGGTCGCTGCGCTGGGCTCGATCCTCGTGCTGGCCCTGAACGCGCTGGAAGGCAACTGGGCCGAGGTCCCGCTCATCGCCACGCTCATCCCGATCGGGCCGCTGACCCTGTTCCTGCTGCACAAGGTCGGCAAGCCGAGCTTGACCGGTCAGCCCCTGGTGGCGGCGCTGGTGCTCATCGTCACCGTCACCATGGGAGACAGCGGGCTCACCGGCATGGGCTGGATCTGGCTCAGCGCGGTGCCGCTGCTGTCGACCCTGATGACCGGGCGAACGTCGGGTCTCGTCTGGACCGTGGTCTCCACCGCGGTCGTGGTGGTCTACCTGTCCCTGCACCTGGTCGGTGTCGAGTTCCCCAACGACCGCGGCGGCCCGTGGTGGATGGTCGGACCCCAGCTGTCCTTCTTCATCCTGGGATTCGGGGCGTTGGTCCAAGGCCTGACCGTGGCCCAGGAGCGCGCAGAGCGAGCCATGGAGGAGCAGCTGGATCGCCTGCGCAGCGAGGTGGAGACCCGGCGTGCTGCGGAGCAGCGCGCCAAGGAGGCGGCCCGGGTGGCTCGGGAGGCCGAGCTGACGAAGGACCAGTTCCTGGCGACCGTGTCCCACGAGCTGCGCACCCCGATGAACGGCGTGCTGGGCGCGGCGAGCTTGATGCGCCATGGCCGCCTCGACGCGGAGCAGCGCGACCTGCTGCAGACCATCCAGAGCAGCGGCCAGCTCCTGCTGACCCTGGTCGACGACGTGCTCGACTTCAGCCGCATGGAGTCCGGGCTGTCCTCCCTGGAGCGGGTCCCGGTCGACCTGCCGGCGCTGGTCCGGGAGGTGGCCCGCCCGCTCGCCTTCAACGCGTCGGAGCGAGGGATCGCGGTCCGGGTCGAGATCGATCCGGGCATGCCGCGCTGGTTCGAGGGCGACCCCACCCGGCTCCGCCAGATCCTCCTGAACCTGGCGGGAAACGCCGCGAAGTTCACGTCCCAGGGCCACGTGATCATCCGGGCGCGCTACAAGCGGGAGCGGGTCCGGCTGCAGGTCGAGGACACCGGGATCGGCATCGAGTCCGACGCCCTCGACAGGATCTTCGAGCCCTTCGTGCAGGCGGAGGCGTCCACCGTGCGCCGATTTGGCGGGACGGGCCTGGGCCTCTCCATCGTCAAGGGCTTCGTCGAGCTGATGCGTGGGACCATCCGGGTGGAGTCGAAGGTGGGTCGAGGCTCGACCTTCACGGTGGAGCTCCCGCTCGAGCCGTGTGCCGGCGTCGAGGATCCCCCGGGCCTGGAGACCACCGCCCGGCGCCTGCGTCCGGTCGACCCGAGTGGTCTCGCGGACGGCTCGTTCTCGCCCGACGTTCGTCCCGAGCGCTTCGACGACGAGCCCAGCGTGTCGGACGAGGACGTGGGCGACCCCGACACCCCGTCGACCGAGCGCCCCCAGCTCTTCGACGCCTCGCGGCGGGTCCTGCTGGTGGACGACAACGCCGTCAACCGGCTGGTCGCGCGCAAGATGCTGGAGAAGCTCGGCCACGTGGTGGTCGAGGCGACCAATGGGGTCGACGCCATCGAGCGGGCCGACGGCGACTTCGATCTGGTCCTGATGGACGTGCAGATGCCGGAGATGGACGGGCTCGAGGCGACCCGCGTCCTGCTCGCCAGCGAGGCCACCAGCCACCTGCCCATCGTCGGGCTGTCGGCCAACCTGCGCACCCGGGACAAGGAGCGGGGGATCGAGGCCGGCATGTGCGACTACCTCGGAAAGCCCGTGACTTCGGAGGCCCTGCAGCAGGCGCTGGAGCGCTTCGCGCCGACGAGGCGCGCCGAGCGAGCCGCGGGCCAGCGCTTCGGGTGAGGGCAGGCGAGGGAGACGACGCGCCGTTCAGTCGTCGTCGTAGCCTTCGTCGGCGTACTTGCCCAGGCGGTGCTTTCGCATCAGGCGGATGAGCTGGAAGCGGTTCTTCAGCCCCAGCGCGCGCCAGGTCCGCTCCAGCACGCCCTCGTTGTCGTCGAGGGTGCGCTGGATCTGATCTGCGGTCAGCTCGGTGGGGTCGACCACCGGCTCGGGGGCATCGACCGAGGCGGCAACGGCGTCACCGAGCACCACCCGATCGCCGGGGGAGGTGGAGATGGCCTGCCACAGCAGGGTGTCCAGCTCGCGCACGTGCTGGACCGGACGGTGGCGGCACACGGCCTCGATCAGCTCCGCCGACAGTCGCGGGGTGCCGTCGTCGTCGAGGAAGCGCTCGCGGACCAGGGGGTCGTCCTGGGCGCCCTCGCGGAGCAGGTGAGCCAGCAGGAGGGGCACGTCCTCCATGCGCTCCTCGAGGCCGGGCACCTCTACGACCAGGCGGAAACGGGCCCGGATCTCGCGATCGAGGCTGTCGGGCCGGGCGTTGGTGGTGGCGACCACGCGCAGATCCGAGGTGCGGGCTCCACTCTCACCGAGGCGGTGAAACTCGCCCTCCGCGTCGAGCACCCGCAGCACGTGGGCGCGCACGGCGTCGGGTGCCCGGGCGATCTCGTCGAGGAACAGGGTGGTGCCGTCGGCCTCGCCGATGAGTCCCTCCCGCGCCGCAGCACCCGGGGCAGGGTAGCCGGCGACATTGCCGAAGAGCTCCTCCACGGCGAGCTTCTCGGGGATCGTGGCGGCGCTCCGGGCGACGAGCTCGCGCTCCCTGCGGCTGGACCGGGCGTGCAGACCGCGGGCGACCAGCTCCTTGCCGCTGCCCGAGGGACCGAGGACCAGGACGTGGCCCGTGCGTCCGCCGACGAAGGCGAGCGACTCCCTCAAGCGCCAGGACGCTGCGGACTCGCCGACCCAGCCGAGATCATCGGCCTGTCCCCAGGGGAACCTGGTGTCGAGGTGGTCGCTCAGGGCGGGCATGAGCGGGGGGAGGTCCATCGGGCGCGCGACGACGCCGAGCACGAGGGTGCGCAGGCGCAGCACGTCGCCCGGCTTGACCCGCGCGCGGTCCACCTTGACCCCGTTGACCGAGAGCGGACAGCGGCCGACGTTGCGGATCTCGAGCTCGAGGCCGTGGGGGTGGATGCGCAGCTGGGAGCGCGACAGGCGGCGCTCCGCCAGGGCAGGGCGGGTCTCCGAGTGGCCGGGGCGCTGGCGCAGGAAGGTCAGGCGGCGGGACGGCTCGTCGCCGGCACCGCGTCCGAGGACGGCCGGACGGTAGATGAGCGCGACCTCACCCACTCGGTGAGGCTCGTCCTCGCTGTGGAGCACGACGAGCGCCGGGTGGATGGATCCGGCATCGCTGCCAGAGCTGTAGGTGCGGGTCTGGTCGAGTGTCTCGGACACGTCGGCATTCTGGCCCCGTTGGGTGGGGCGTGCAAGCTGATCCGGCTCAGCGGCGCTCGAGGTCCGGGACGTCCAGATCGACGTAGTACGAGCCGCTGAGGCGGTTCGAGCCGACGGCGGCCTCGGAGGAGTCGGTGATGACGACGAACTGCTCGCCAGTGCCGTCGAAGTCGTAGAAGCCGACGGTCTCGATGCGACCGTACTCGTCGCTGACCGTGGCCACGGTCGTGCCCCGCGCGTTGGCGAAGCTGACCTCGTAGTTGTCGCCGCGGACGTAGTAGGTGACGCCCAGCGCGTTCGTCAGGCGCTGCACCTTCTTCATCCACGGCTCGATCTGCGGGTGGGCGTCCTGTTCCTGGATGCTCTGCCAGCAGTCAGGGAGGTTCACGAAGAACTTCTGGCCTTCTTCGTTCTCTCCCCGGCAGTGGGGCGGCAGGCTTTCCCAGCCCTCGTCGGTCCCTTCGTACGCGATCATGTCGTTGCTGGGGTCCGGGTCCTGCAGG
>CALATR010001181.1 GCA_937891875.1 uncultured Pseudomonadota bacterium
CCCCGCACGGCGACGGCGATGCGGTCCAGGAGCTGGTCGGGAGTGGCGTTCACGGGGGTCCTCGGGACCATCGTGATCGCCTGGGATCACCGGGGCCAGCGGAATCGTCTCCCCTCGTTTCCCCGAGCCTGGCCGACATCTGGTGACAGCGAAAAGGCTTGACCCTGTAGTCGGGTACGGGGATTAGGTTCATGGACATGGAGGCACACCATGTCCGGGCACACCATCGGCAACGTCGCCAAGCGCGTCGGTATTGGAGTAGAGACCGTGCGTTTCTACGAGCGGAAGGGATTGGTGAAGCCACCGCCCAGGAGCCCCGCTGGCTACCGCCTCTACCCGGATGCCGCCGTCGACCGCCTGCGATTCGTGCTTCGCGCGAAGGAGCTCGGCTTCACCCTGGACCAGATCCGCACGCTCCTCGATCTCCGCGTCGGTGACGGCACGTCGTGCGACGAGGTGCGCTCGTTGGCATCCGAACGCCTTGCCGACGTCGAGGACAAGCTCCGGCAGCTCCAGCGCATCGCTGGGGTGCTTCGGGAGGTGATCACCACCTGCGATGACAACGGACGAACCGGTGAGTGCCCGATCCTCGACACCCTTCACCGAGAGGCCGACGATGTCGCGTGACACCACCCGCAACGCCAGCCTCGGAGGCGCCGTGGCGGCCGCTATCGCTGCCTCGGCCTGCTGCGTCGGTCCCCTCCTGTTTGCCCTGCTCGGTCTCGGCGGGGCGGGGGCCTTGGTCGCGCTCGAGCCCTACCGACCTCTGTTCACGGCCGTGACCGTCCTGCTTCTTGGCATCGGCTGGTACCTGACCTACCGCCGGCCGGTCGCGCATCCGACGTCGGCGGCTCAGACGTCCCCAGTCCCCCACAATGCGGTGGACGAGGACTGCGGCTGCGAGATGCCGCGAACCAACAAGACCGGGAAGCGCCTGCTGTGGGTCGCCACGGCCGTGGCCGGTGTCGCCCTCGCGTTCCCATACATCACCCCCTTCCTGTTCTGATGCCGGAGTCCGCATGCCCAACCTGATCCGAGAGGCCGTCCTTGTTCCGCTGCTTGCCGTCGGCATCGCCGTGGCCCCGATGGTTCTCGGCACTGCTGGGTGTACGGCCGACGGTCAGGCCCAGAGCGCCGTCACGGCCGACCGCCGCGCCTCCTTGCGGGTCGACGGGATGACCTGCGCGTCCTGCTCGGTCACGGTCCGTGTGGCCGCGACCAAGCTCGATGGCATTGCCTTGGTCGAGGTCGACGTCGAGGGTGGAGCCGCGACGGTATCGTTCGACAGCACGAAGGTGACCGCAGAGCAGATCGCCGCTGCCATCTCGGAGGCCGGCTATGCGACCACGGTGGTCTCCGACCAGGCGGTGGGATCGTGAGCGACACACGCGTACCGTTCCTCATCCTCGGCGGCGGCGCCGCTGCCTTCTCCGCCGCCACCCGTGCGAACGACCTCGGCGTGCGGACCATCATGGTGAACGCTGGACTCCCCCTCGGGGGCACCTGCGTCAACGTCGGCTGCGTGCCGAGCAAGCATCTGCTCATGTGCGCCCGTGCGGTCCACGAAGCGCACGCACCGCGTGCTCCAGGGGTCCGATCGTCCGGTGTGCAGGTGGACTACACCGCCATGAAGCGGGCGAGGGACGCCGTCGTGCTGGGGCTTCGCGGCTCGAACTACCACGACGTACTCGATGCGCTTCCCACCGTGGAGCTGATCGAGGGGCATGGGCGTTTCGTCGATCCCCACGCCATCGAGGTGAATGGCCGCCGGATCCAGGCGGACAGGATGCTGGTCGCGGTGGGGGCCAGGGCTCGCACGCTCGACGTCCCCGGCGGAGACCTCCCGGGCGTGCTCGACAACCGGTCGGCCCTCGAGCTCGAGACCCTGCCCGATGCGCTGGTGGTGGTAGGCGGCGGGCCGCAGGGCGTCGAGTGGGCCCAGGCCTTCGCGCGTCTCGGGGTGCAGGTGACCCTGCTCCAGTCGCGAGATCAGCTCCTTCGACCCCTCGATGCGGACGTGGCCGCCGTACTCGCCGAGGCCTTGGCGGAGGAGGGCGTCGACGTGCGCACTTCCGCGAAGATCCGTGCCATCGCCCAGCTCGAGGGCGGCACGCTCCTGGTGTCCTGGACTGACCCGACCGGGGACCACGAGCTGCACGCGTCACACGTGCTTGCGGCGGCGGGCGTGACCGGGAACGCCGATGGGATCGATGCCCACCACGCGGGGCTGGACCTGAGCGGACGAGGCTTCCTGTCGGTGGACGATGGCATGCGAACGTCCGTGCCCCACATCTTCGCGGCGGGTGATGTGATCGGGCGCTTCAACCTGGAGCACGCCGCAGCCAAGGAGGGCCAGGTCGCCGCGACGAACGCCCTCACGGACGACGATGCGAAGGTGGACTACCCGTCGATGCCCGCCGTGGTGTTCTCCGAGCCGGAGGCCGCCTGGGTCGGTCCCACCGAGCGGGACTACATGGAGGCGCACGGGGTCTGCAAGTGCCGCGCCGTCCGACTGGACCGCGTTCCCCGTGCGCTGGCGACCGGCACCACCCGGGGCATCGCGAGGATCACCCTGGACCACGAGACGGAGCGGATCGTTGGAGCCCAGATGGTGGGCCCTCACGCGGGGGAGGCCATCCATGAGATGGTGGTGGCCATCCGCGCCGGACTCACCCTGGACGAGCTGCTGGACACGGTGCACGCGTTCCCGACCTACTCGGAGGCGTTCAAGATCGCCGCGTTGGCGTTCCGCCGCGACGTGTCCGTGATGACGTGCTGTATCGGGTAGGCCAGCCTGGTTCGGTCCCCGAGCACAGCTCGCCGAGGCCGGCGACCTCACCAGACGGCGGCAAGTCCAAGACCAACCAAGATGACGCCGCCGACCCGCTGGGTGAACACACCGAACTGCGCCCCCAGCATGTGCCCGCCGAGCCCGGCGGCCGCTGGGAGACCCGATGTGACCACACCGATGGCGAGCACCGATCCCCACACGGGTGCCGCGAAGGTCGGCAGACTGACGCCCGCCGCGAGGGCGTCGACGCTGGTGGCGAGGCCAAGAGCGAGCAGTGCGGCCCATCCAACGGGGGCGGTGATCACCTCGTCATCCGCGATGACCAGCATGCGGAGCCCGAGGGCGACCAGCACCGCACAAGCGAGCCAAGAGAGCCACGCGCCGATCAGGGTTGCCATCCACATTCCCCCGACAGCACCGATGGCCGCCATGACAGCCTGAAACGCGCCAAATACGAGGGAGGCCCGAACCAGAGCGGTCCGACCCGGTCGTGCGGCGGCGATGCTGGCGGTCACGGCCAGCGCGTCCGCGGCCAGCGCCGCGGAGAGCATGAGCACCGAGATCAGGATGGGCCTCCATGTTTCGGTGAGTCCTTACACCGTGTTGCGCTGGTTCCTGCACTCGGAGCCGTCACAGCCCCTTGCCGCCTGTCCGGTCCTGGGGGCGTTCCTCGCTCGGCAGCCGTCGGGCGTCGGCCTCCCGGCGCTCGCTGTATCGGTCGACGAGGAAGTCGCGGATGTCACGGGTCAGCAGGGTGAACTTGTAGAGCTCTTCCATCACGTCGACCACCCGGTCCCGGTAGGGGGAGTCCTTCATGCGGCCGTCGTCGTGGAACTCGTTGTAGGCCTTGGCGACGCTGGACTGGTTCGGAATGGTGAGCATCCGCATCCACCGACCGAGCACGCGCAGGGTGTTCACGACGTTGAATGACTGGCTGCCGCCGTTGACCTGCATGACCGCCAGTGTGCGGCCCTGGGTCGGTCGCACCGCGCCCATCGACAGCGGGATCCAGTCGATCTGGTTCTTGAACACCCCGGTGATCGTGCCGTGCATCTCGGGGCACGACCACACCTGCGCCTCGGACCACAGCGACAGCTCGCGGAGACGGGTGACCTCGGGGTGGTCGTCGAGGCCCGGTGCCTTCACCGGAAGATCGTGCGGGTGGAACCACCGCACCTCGCAGCCGAGCTCATCGAGGATGCGCGCCGCCTCCTCGGCGAGCAGGCGGGAGTAGGAGCGCTCCCGCAGGCTGCCATAGAGCATCAGCACCCGAGGGGGATGCGTGCTGCGGGAGGGTTCGGGGAACGCGGGAGGTGTGAGGGGCGGCGGCGCACCGTCGTGCCAGTCGGCCATGTCAGGGCGCTCCGGTCGGCAGATGAAGCGTGGCACCTCCCGCGAGGCGCACAGAGACGAGATGCCCGGCCACGTTCGCTGAAGGCGCAACAACGTGGAGATGGCCGTCCAGCGACGGCGGTACGTACTCGCCGCGGGCACCCGGCGCCCAGAGGCCGACGATCACCACGTCGACGTCCTGTTCGCTGCCCTGCTTGCCGGACGGCTGGCCGACGATGCTCCACGTGAGCGCTTCGGCGCGCCCCCGGACGATGAACGGGACAGCGTCGGCTCCGGCACACGGGGTTCCTGCGCGCTCGGAGGCGACCTCGGCGAGGATGGAGGTCACGTCCGTGGCCCCGATGGGTCGGCCCTCATCCCAGGTCGCGGGCGTCGCCACCGCGAGCAGCGAGCCGCCCTGGCTCTGGGGGTGGTGCTGCACCTCGACTCCCTGCGCAGCCGGCGCGACGACCCAGAGCTGGCCGTCCACCGCCGTAATCTCTGCGGTCTTGCCCGCTGTCGCACCCAGCGCGATGGTCGTCTCGGACCAGTCCAGGTCGGCCAGCGCCACCGTCTGGGACAGGTCCCCCTCTCGGAAGCGCTGCATGGAGCCGAACACCTGCACGCTCGGGCAGGAGGGCTGCTGGGCGAGGGGTGGCGCAGCGGTCGAAGGGGCCGGTGTCGTGGGCGTTGGCGTCGGCGGCTCGTCCGGGGTGCTGGTGCCGCATCCCCCAGCCAGGGTGAGCATGAGTGCCAGGCGGTACACGGGTCGCATCACGCCCCCTCGCCGACGAGGAACCAGGGCTCCTTGTCCTCGGGCATCTCGGCGTACTCGGCGTCGGTGAGCCGCGCGTACACCTCGACGAGGTTGCCGCCGGGGTCCTTCAGCCACAGCTCGTGCAGCGGTGTGCCCTGCCAGGTCGTCCGGGCCGGCTTGTGGATGGACCACCCAGCAGCAACGGCGCGGTGGTGTGCGTCAATGACGGCGGCCCTGTCGGGCACCGCGACGCCGAGGTGGTACAGCGTATCCTGGTGCAGCGTCTTGCCGTCGTCGACCAGCAGCACGAAGTTCGTGCGCAGCGCGGCGCTCACGAAGGTGACGTATCGATGGGTCCACTCCTTGGGCTCCACGCCGAGCAGCCAGGCGTAGAACCGAGCGGCGGCAGCCAGGTCGGGCACGCGCACGCTGGCGTGGAACTCGGTGGGCGCCAGGGGTGCGGGGGCGTCGCGCAGGGCCGCCAGCACCTCGAGACGCTGTGCGATGGCATCGCGGGCCACCCGGAAGTGGTGCAGCCGCTCCTCGTCGGTCAGCGCCTCGTCCTTGCGATCCGGGTCGGGCATCGCCCAGCTCATGCGCTGCGCATCACCGAGGAACAGCGGGCACTCCTCCTCGGCGCACAGCGTGATGACGAGGTCGACCGTCGCGGGGTCGACCGTGTCGACGTGCTTGCTGGTGTGGCCCGCGGCGTCGATGCCAATCTCGGCCAGCGCTCGCACGGCGTAGGGGTTGACGCGCGACGGGGCGCTGCCGGCGGACTGAACGCGCACGGCGTCGCCGAAGCGCTTGCGGGCCAGCCCCTCGGCCATCTGGCTGCGGGCGGAGTTGGCGACGCACAGGAACAGGATGTTGTCGAACTGCATGGGAGACCTCAGGAGATGGCGCGGGCGGTGAACGCGCCGCGGGTTCGGTTGGCGATGGCCACGAGCGACAGCATCACGGGCACCTCGATGAGCACGCCCACCACCGTGGCGAGCGCGGCACCGGATTGGAGCCCGAACAGGCTGATGGCGACGGCCACGGCCAGCTCGAAGAAGTTGGAGGTGCCGATCATCGCGGCGGGCGCGGCGATCTCGTGGCGGATCCGGAACACCCAGGCGAGCCCGTAGGCGATGACGAAGATGCCGTAGGACTGGATGAGCAGCGGCACCGAGATCAGCGCGATGACGCCGGGCCGGGCGAGGATGGTGGGTGCCTGGAGACCGAAGATGAGGACCACCGTGGCGAGCAGCCCGATGATGCCGGCGGGCTTGAGGCGGTCGTTGAACCGGTCCAGCGCGCCCTGGCCCCGCGCGAGGAGCGCCTTGCGGGTGATCGCACCCGCCACCAGCGGGATGACCACGAACAGCACCACCGACAGGACCAGCGTGCTCCAGGGAACAAAGACGTCGGACACACCGAGCAACAGACCCGCGAGGGGGGCGAAGGCGAACACCATGATGAGGTCGTTCACCGACACCTGGACGAGTGTGTAGTTGGGATCGCCCTTGGAGAGCTGGCTCCAGACGAACACCATCGCCGTGCAGGGCGCGACGCCGAGCAGGATCATGCCCGCGATGTACTGGTTGGCGTCTTCGGGCGTGACGAGGTCGGCGAACACGCCCTTGAAGAACAGCCAGGCCAACAGCGCCATCGAGAAGGGCTTGATGAGCCAGTTGATCACGAGGGTGAGGGCGAGCCCGCCGGGACGCTTGCCCACGTCTCGCAGGCAGCCCAGGTCGACCTGGACCATCATCGGGAAGATCATCACCCAGATGAAGAGAGCGACGACCAGGTTGACGCTCGCGAACTCCAGGCCGGCGATGGCCTCGAAAGCGCTCGGGAACAGCGCGCCGAGGCCGACGCCCGCGGCGATGCACAGCGCGACCCACAGCGAGAGGTAGCGGCCGAAGAGGCCGAGGGGGTTGGACTCGGTGTCAGTCATCGAGAGACTCCTCGACGACCAGCTCACCGACGACCTCGGCGGCGAGGCCGAGGGTCCCGCTGACGGTGCCGTATTTGCGGATGTTCTTGTGCAGGAGCTCCACGCGCCGTTCGGGCTCGTGGGTCACGAGCTCGAGCCGGTAGGTGAAGCGGGTGAAGCGCGGGGGGCTGTCCTGACGCTCGGCAGCGACATGGACCCGGGCACCGTCGTACTCGAACGGGAGCATGTCGCTGAACCGCTCGACGTTCTTGAGCAGGCAGGCGGCCAGCGCGCCGCAGAGCAGCTCCGCCGGGCCGGGGTGGACGAGGTCGCGGTCGGCGGCCGCATCCACGCGCAGCGCGCGTCCGAACAGGTCGAGCGTGGCGCGTCCCCCGGGCTGGCTGGTGCCGGTGACTTCGTAGCGACTCACAGCGCCCCCACGAGTCGCTGGAGGTCTGCAAGGGCCTCGGGAGCGACGCAGTAGCAGCGGCGGGGGCCATCGACCTCACCCTGGATGAGGCCCGCGTCCCGGAGGTGCTTGAGGTGCTGGCTGACCGTGGACGCCGCGATGGGGAGCTGATCGGCGATCTCACCGGCGAAGCAGGCCTGCTGGGAGAGGAGGAACCGCAGGATGTACACACGGTGGGGATGCCCCAGCGCCTTGCAGTAGGCGGCGAGTCGGGCGTCCTGCTCGGGGCGGTGCTGGAAGTCGGCGGGGGCGACGACGCAGCAGTTGTCGGTCTCCATGAGGCCTCCTTTTCGGTGTTCGGCGAATAACGAAATGGATGAGGCTTGTCCATCTGTCGATGACTCGTCTCGCGCGTCGTTCAGGCTGCGCTCGACTGCATCGCCGCCGAGATCGCCGCACTGAACGCATCGATCAGCGCCTTGTCCTTCTCGGCATCCACCTCGGTCTCCACAACCTCCCCCGGCCCGTCGACCCGCTCCAGCAGCCGGGCCTCGACCCGCCGCCCGCGCTTCCGTCCGTCCGCCAGGAACGTTACCTTGTCCGTCGGCCCGTGGTCCGGCGCCGGTACCCGGGACACCTGGCCGTGCGTTCCCTTGAACACCACCCGGTCACCGACCTCGAAGGTTGCCCATCCCTCCGGCGTCAGCGCCTCAATCAACTTGCCCTCGACGTAGGCGATGCGGTCGTAGATCCGGGTCGCCTTCGACGCCGACAGCGTCGCCGCCTGCTTCCCCGCCTCGGCCAGGAGCTCGCGCACGACGTGGTGGTGCCCCTCGCCGACGCGCGTGCTCGCCTCGGTGATCAGCCGCCGCGCGTAGGTGTACGCGCTCTCGGTGGCCTTGCGGGGCATCCGCTCGAGCCCGGTGTCCCGGGTGGGCGCGGCGACTGGCTCGTCCCTCCGCCGCGACGTGAGCGTGGTCTGGCCGGCCGCACAGCTCCGCGCGGCCTTCGCCGCCGCCAGCGCCACCCGCTCACCGATGCGCCGCAGGGTCTTCAGCGCGTCCCAGCTCTGGCCCCGCACGATGCGGGCGCGGGCCTCCTCGTAGGCGTCCGCAGCACGACGCACGGCCTCGAGGGCCTCGTCGCGCTCCGGGCCCCCGCACTTCGGCGAGTCCGCCATCGCGGTCGCGTACCGGATCAGCCGACGGGCGCGCTCCATGACGGCGGGCGTGCTCGTGAGCGTGGTGCGCAGGAGCTCGATCTGGCGCCGGGCCTCCGCGTAGACGTCCGGGTCCGGCTCGTCGTCGTGCACGGTCTCGCAGGTCCGGAGGTCCTTCTTGAGCAGCAGCAGGAACTCGCCGACCGGGTAGCTGACGGTCCTGCCGTAGTCCTCGATGGCCTCGGCGAGCCCCTGGAACCCGTTGTCGTCGAACCACTCGGCGATCTGGGCGACCGGGGTGGTCTCCTCCCAGATCCACGACCGCCCCGACAGCTCGGCCAGGGCGTCGCCCTCGCGCGCCACGGACTCGGCCATCTGGCCCAGGTCGGCCGCGGTGGTCGGCGGGGCGACGGCGTC
>CALATR010001182.1 GCA_937891875.1 uncultured Pseudomonadota bacterium
CCCACCACCATCCCAACCACGGGGGTCAAGACGAGAGGGGTTGCATCCTGACCTTGCCCCCTGAGCACGGACCACCTGGTAGGTAGAACCAGGAGGCCAAACATGGCCAGGAAGAGAAGGCAGTACACGCTCGAGTTCAAGCAGGAGGCCGTGCGCCTCGTGAACGAAGAGGACATGACCTACTCCCAGGTCGGCAGCGACCTCGGGGTTTGCAAGTCCACGATCCGGGACTGGTGCGAGAAGGCAGCGGCTGGGACGCTGGACGGCTCCAAGGTCAAGGCGCAGCCCCGGTCCGTGTCGACCGAAGAGGAGCTGGCGCAGCTACGGCGTGAGGTCCGCATCCTCCGGGAAGAGCGGGAGATCCTAAAAAAAGCAGCGGCCTTCTTCGCCAAGGAGAGCCGGTGACCGCCTACCGGTTCATCCAGTCGGAGGAGGCCAACCACGCCGTCCGCACCATGTGTCGCGTCCTCAAGGTCTCTCGGTCCGCGTACTACGCCTGGGTCAACGGACAGACCCATGTGGACGATGCCAGTGATGCCGCGTTGCTCGTCCACATCAAGGCCATCCACCGGCGCCACAAGGGCCGGTACGGCTCGCCCCGCATCACAGCGGAGCTCCGCGACCAGGGCCTGCTCGTGAACCGCAAGCGGGTGGCCAACATCATGCGCGAACACGGCATCGTGGGCCTGCCGAAGCGAAAGTTCCGAGGCACGACCACGGACTCTGACCACGACCAGCCGATCGCGCCGAACCTGCTGGACCGGAACTTCACGACCGATGCGCCAAACAGGGCGTTTGTCGGAGACATCACGTACCTGCGGACGCAGCAGGGGTGGGTGTACCTGGCGGTCCTGATCGACCTCTTCAGCCGCAAGGTCGTCGGCTGGGCCATGGACGAGACCATGCACGTGGGCTTGTGCCTGCGTGCCCTGGAGAGGCTCCTAGCCACCCGCGGAGACGTGAAGGGTGCCGTCCACCACAGCGATCGCGGCTCGCAGTACGCCAGTCTCGCCTATCGCCAGGCCCTCGCGGAGGCCGGAATGGAGCAGAGCATGAGCCGCAAGGGCAACTGCTGGGACAACGCCGTTGCCGAGAGCTTCTTCGGCACGCTCGAGCAGGAGCTGGTCCGCGACGAGATCTGGCCTGACCTCCCTCAGGCCCGAAAGGCCGTCAGCTTCTACATCCACCACTACTTCAACGCCGAGAGGCGCCACTCGACCCTCGGGCAGAAGACGCCCACCGCGTTCGAAACCCAGTACCAGGCTGCGCAGTCAGCAGCCGCCTGACCAAGTGGTCCGTCAAATGGGGGCAAGGTCACTGAACGCCCCGCCCCTCCCCGCTCCGTGGCCCTCCGCGCCTTCGTGTCTCCGTGGTGGGGGCGAGGCACTCCCGCACGCCCCTCCACGGCTGCGTCTGCGGGACGTGGACGGCACGGCTCTGCCGGATCCTGCGGAGCCGGCCTACTCCCCGCTCGGATCCAGCTCCACGGGCTCGAGCGGGCTGACGCTGCCCTGCTCGGGCGACGATGCCCAGCTGCCCAGCTCGTCGTTCGCGAACAGCACGACCAGGGCCAGCAGGCCTCCGGCGACCACGAGCACCGCAACGCTGATCCCGGCGATCGCCATCCAGCGGCGCGGTCCGCTGCTGGTCTGGATGCCGCCCGGTCCCAGCCTGGGGCTGACGGTACGCGCACTGGCGCCGATGTGCGAAACGGGCGTCGGTGAGGGCTGACGCGGGCGGGACGGCGCGCCGGGATCGGTCACGTCGTCGATGGATGGCTCTGGGAGCAACGGTGCCTCCGGATCCCAGTATTCCTCATCGGCGCAGTCGGTGCCGGCCCTGAGGCTCACCTGACCCTGGCACGGGGTGTCAGCACGGGGTCGATCCGCGCTCCCACGCCCGCGACGACCCGATGACAGATCGGCGCGCGCGGCGCGTGCTAGCGTCCGAGTGTGTCGCTCCCCAAGCCCGTGCTCTACGCCCTTGTCGCGCTCGCGGTGGTCTGGACCGCGGTGATCTGGCTCTGGCCGGACGCCACCATCGGCCTGACCTTCGACGACGCCTTCTACTACTTCGAGATCGGCCAGCGCATGGCCGCCGGAGAAGGCAGCACCTTCGATGGCTTTCGCCAGACGAACGGCTATCACCCGCTGTGGCTGCTCCCGTGCACCCTGGCCCACCTGGTGCTCCCTGCCGGCGACGCCACCGTGCGCCTCCTGCTGGGCCTGCAGCTGGTCATGGCCCTCTGCGGGGTCGGTCTCGCGCTGTCCGGCCTGCGCTGGTCGCGGGGGGTGACCGGCGGCGCCGTGGTCGCAGCGGTGGTGCTGTTTGCCTGGCTGCTCGTGCCCATGGTCCTGCGCACCGCGGTCAACGGGCTCGAGTCCGCGGTCGTCGTGGCCGTGCACGGAGCCATCCTCGGCCTGTGCCTGCGCCACGGCAGCGCCCTGCACCGCTGGCCCGTGGGTCGTCGGATCTGGCTCGGCGCCCTGCTCGGCCTCGCGATCCTCTCGCGCACCGACGGCGCCCTGCTCACGCCGCTCATCCTGCTCTGGACCCTGCCGGCGGCGATCTCCGAGCGCCAGCTCCTCGCGCTGGTGCCGGTCGGCATCCCCCCGACCGCCGTGCTCGCCGGCTTCCTCGTCACCAACCAGGCGCTCTTCCACACCCCGCTCCAGGTCAGCGGCGAGCTCAAGCGCGTGCCTCCCGGGCTCCTCGGCATCGCGGTCATCGTCGGCTGCATGCTCCTGGCCCTGGCGCTGTCCGAGGTCGCCCGCCGCGGCCTGCTCGACCGCATGACCCACGTCGGACACGTTGTCCGACAATCAGGGTTTCACGCCGTCTTCGCGCTGGCCACCCTCGGCTACTACACCGGCCTGCAGACCTTCGCCCGCCAGTGGTACTTCGCGCCGGCAGTCCTGTGGCTCACGGTGCTGCTCGTCGCCGGGGCCCTCGATCTCGCCGCCAAGGCCCGCGACGACGCCCCCGACAAGACCCCGCTCGCGGCGCTGCTCCCCGTCACCGCGATCCTGGTGGTGCCGCTACTCGGCGGAGCCGTCTACACGGCCATGCAGCTCGCCGCGCCCGAGACCCTCGCCGTCCGCAAGGCCGACCTGCAGGCCGCCGCGTGGCTCGACGAGCACCTCCCTCCGGGCGCCCGGGTCGCCTCCTGGGACGCCGGACTCATCGGCTACCACACCGACCACCCGGTGATGAACCTCGACGGCGTGGTCAACGACGTCGCCTGGCTACGGGCCATGCGGGACGGCACCGCGGGGGACATCCTGGTCGACGAGGGCGTGCAGTTCGTCGTCAACCACGGCCACTACACGGGAGATGAGTGCACGACCATCACCGACGGCCTCGAGCGCCTGCGCGCCCCAGCCCCCAAGCGCACCCTCGCGGCCTGGCCCTTCGAGCAGACCGGTCGGCTCAACGGCGAAGCCTGGGGACGGCACAAGATGGCCGCCTGCGTCGTGTCCCTGCAGCCCCGCGAGCCGTAGGACCGGACCGGCCTGGGACGCGGCGCCGCCGTGGTAGAACGGACGTCCGGGGAGGTTCCATGGCCGACAAGCTCGACGCGCTCTTCCAACAGGCCCGCCGCACCGCTGGCGCCTCGCGAGCCAAGCAGGTGAACGCCGACGATCGCGCGCGCTCCGGCGGCGACCACCCCCACGCCGAGGCCGCCTCCGACCGCGACCGCCTGGTGCTGATCGAGGGCAAGGACGGCCGGCTCCGCTACCTGCTCGACGGGGAGGAGGTCCGGGTCGGAGACGAGCTGGAGGTGTACGTGAACGCCGACAATGGCTGGTTGTACGGCACCTTCCAGTGGACCGGCCGCGAGCGCCACGCGCCGAGCCTCAGGGTCAAGCTGGGCATCCCGGAGGACCCGAGCGGCTACGCCGGCGAGCTGGACGCGACGCTGCCGAAGCATGCGCGGGTGCGGCGGGCGTAGAGGTCAGGCGCGGTGGTTCCGGGCGGGTTCGGCTGGCGGTGGTTCCGGGCGGGTTCGGCGGGCGATGGATCCGGGCGGGTCGACGTCACGGTCCGGTCCGCCGAGTCGG
>CALATR010001183.1 GCA_937891875.1 uncultured Pseudomonadota bacterium
ACCAGCCAGGCCATGCCCAGGTAGATCACGGTGCTCACCGCCATCGCGCCCAGGGTGCCCCACGGGATCGCCCGGCGGGGGTCGCGGAGCTCCCCCGACATGTTCGCGCCGACGGTGATGCCGGTGACCGCGGGGAAGAACACGGCAAAGACGCCGACGAAGCTGGTCGGCTCTCCCTCCGGCGTGCCCGGATAGCTGCCGAACAGCGGCGCGGGATCGGCCGGCGGCACGGCGATCAGCGCGCCGGCCACGATGACGACGAAGGAGATCCCCATCACGGCCATGACCGCGTACTGCAGCCGGAAGGCCAGGCCGGCGCTGATCCAGGAGACGCCGACGATGACGGTGTAGGCGATGAGGTCGACCAGCAGGGGCGGGTGGCTGGGGAAGAGCCAGTTCCACCCCTCGCGCAGGCCGATGATGTAGATGGCGACGGCTACAGCCTGGGCCATGTACAGCGGGAGCCCGATGCTGCCGCCCACCTCGAGCCCCAGCGACCGCCGGATGATGGCGTAGGGACCGCCGGCCTCCAGGCGGGTGTTGGTCGCCAGGCTCGACATCGACAGGGCGGTACAGGCCGTGATGCAGGTCGCGAGGCCGATGATCACCCACGCACCGACCAGCCCGGCGTTGCCGACGACCCAGCCGAGGCGCAGGTAGAGGATGACGCCGAGGATCGTCAGCAGGGTCGGCGTGAAGACGCCGGCGAAGGTGCCGAAGCGCTGGGCGGGCGAAGGAGCGGGCCGCTCGGTCATGCGACACCCCGAGGGTCGAGCGAGGTCACGGGGTCGTTGTACCTCGGCTCGACCCTCGGGCGGCGGCTAGAGCGATCGGAGGTAGGCCACCAGGTCGGCCTTCTCCGCCGCGGTCAGGTGGTTGGTGCGGCCCATGCCGCCGTCCTCGGAGATCTCGACCAGCACGGAGAGGTCTGCGGCGCGGCCGTCGTGCAGGTACGGGGCGGTCGCCCGCAGGCCGTGGAGCGTGGGCGTGTCCACGCCAGTCAGGTCGAACATGTCGTGGGCGTTCTTGTCGGTGAGCAGGTCGCCGAGGTGGCAGGTCGCGCACTCGGCCGAGCCCTCGAAGATCTGCTTGCCCCGCGCGACCGCGTCCGGGTCGAGGTCGGTGGTGAACGAGGTCGCCATCGACGGCGGATGCGGCAGGGTGTCCACGTACGCGGCGATCGCCTCGGCGTGCTCGATGCCGCCCTCGCTCGCCATGCGGCCCTGGGACGTCAGCACGATCTCGTGCTCCAGGGTCGGGACCTCGCCGGTCCAGGTGAACGGCTCGGTGAAGCTGACCGTGCCGCCGAGGCTGGGGGTCTGGCGCGGCCCGGCGTCGACATTCCAGGTCTGGCCGTCCCCGACGCCGTCCACGTGGCAGCCGTTGCACGACACGCCGCTGCCGGGCAGACCCACGCGCGTGTCGCGTGAGCTGTGGAAGAGCCGGCGTCCGAGCTCCACTTCAGGGCTTCCCTCCTTCCGCGTCAGCCCCAGCTGGGGGCCGATGGGGGTGGCCGTGCGGACGTCCATCGCGCCGAAGTACCCGGGGCCCATCACCGACATCGTGCCGCTGACGAAGCTGTGGAGCCAGGTCGCCGAGCCGACCGAGTACACGCGGTGCGGACCCGCCGGGGTGGTGGCGATCGCCACGCTGGGTACGTCGACGCCGTGCCGGGACGACACCCGGTCGCCGAGGTGCCAGGACGCCAGGGTGGACTCGCTCTCCGACAGCGCGACGACGAACGCTCCGCGGGCATCCAGGCTGGTGATCGGACCGCCGAAGACGACCGCTGCTCCCTGCTGATCGCCGGTGAGCGCCACCGCCGCCTCCCGGTCGAGCTGCTGGCCGGTCTCCGCATCGAGGGTGACGACCACGGGCACGACGCGGCCGAAGTCGGACGGCCCGGTGGGGACGTTGACGTAGTAGGCGGGCGGCAGCTCCTCCGGCACGGTCGGCGTGGTCACGCTCACGGACAGCGACGTGTCCGTGTAGAGCACCGGCACGAGGATGACGCCGCGCCCGTTCCACAGGGTCGACGTGACGGCACCGGTGACCCGCAGGTCCTGCTGGATGCCGTCGCGAACGAGGCTCGGCAGCGAGAAGTCGGTGAGCTCGCCGGTGGGCAGGTCGATGAGGGTGACCGTGTCCGAGCGGTGCCCGGTGACGGCGAGGGTGTCCGCGTCGACCTGGTGCAGCCAGCGGGGCTGGCCCGGGACGGGGATCCGCCGCAGGACGGCCATGTTCGCCAGGTCGAGCTCGACGATCTCGTCCTGCAGGCTCACCGCGACATAGGCGCGGGATCCGTCGGCGACGATGGCGCTGGGCCCGAGACCGACCGGAACGACGTCGCCAGGCTCGCCGTCGAGGCTGACCCGCTGGACCGCGCCACGGTCGTAGAGCACGGCCAACGCCGCATCTCCAGCGAAGGTCGCATCGATCACCCGACCGTCCAGGGCGACCGCGACCTGGGACTCGACCTGCAGCTCGTTCGCCGCGATGAGGGTCAGGTGGGGACCATCCACCTCGGGAATGGCCAGCCGCACGGTCGACGGTGCGACCAGCTCTGGCTGGGCGGGCGAAGTCTCGGGCGGCAGGGGCGTGCACGCGGCCAGCAGCAGCAGCACGGACGACAGACGGATCATGGAACCTCCCCGGGGACGCTCCGGACGGCCCCCCACCGAGCAGTGCGGGCGTCGCGGCCGATCGTTCACCCCGTACCTGGGGATTGATCACTTCGGAGCGAAGGTCCCGTCCTGGGCGATCACCGGGCCGGTCTCCGGGAAGTCCTCGCTGGTCAGCTGGCGCACCAGGGCGATGCTCTTGCCGTCAGGGTCGGGCTCGGGCACGCCGTGACCGGTCTGGATCACCGGAATGAGCTTGCCCCGGATGAGCTTGCCCTCGTGGTCGAGCTCGACCTCCAGCACGGCGGTCACGCCCAGGTTGCCCGACAGGTTGAAGCGGCCATAGGTCGCGAAGTTGCCCAGGGAGTACGCGGCCAATCGGCCATCGATCACCTCCATGCCCCGCAGCACGTGGGGGCCGTGGCCGACCACCAGGTCCGCGCCGGCGGCGATGACGTCGCGGCTGAACCGGCGCAGGTGACCGCGCTTCTCGCCATAGAAGAGCTCCATCTTGTCGGGCACGTGCAGGGCCCGGCTGCCCTCGGCCCCGCCGTGGAAGCTCACGATGACCAGGTCGTGGGTGGCGTCGGCGATCTTGACCAGCCGCACGGCGTTGTCGTGGTCGTTGATGTAGTTGCTGTGCCGGGCGGTGTGGAAGGCGACCATCGCGATCTTCACCCCGCCGACCTCGACCGTGGCGATGCTGCCCGGCGGTCCCGACCAGGCGAGGCCCTCCTTGTCGAGCGCCGCGATGGTCTGCTGGCGGCAGTCGCCGTCGAAGTCCAGCATGTGGTTGTTGGCGATGCTGATCAGGTCGAAGCCGGCGGCGGTCAGGTGCTTCGCGTAGCGGGTCGGCTGCTTGAACGCGTAGCAGGGGTTGTCCCCGGTGCACTTCTGGGCCTGGCGGGTGACGTCGCACAGGGGCCCCTCGAGGTTGCCGAAGGTGACGTCAGCATCGGCGAGCAGGGGCTTCACGGCGTCGAAGAAGTGGGCGCCGTCGTCGGGGGGCAGGTGCATGGTCGGGTGGGGCGAGGTGGTGCCGATCATGACGTCGCCGACGAGGCGCAGGCGCACGGTCGTGCCCGCGGGGAGCGGCGGGCGGGCCGACTCGGGCGCGTTGAGCAGGGCCTCTGCCATCTTGCGCTCGTTGGCCAGGTTCTCCTCCGCCTGGGGCAGCCACTGGTCGACCTCGGGGTGGTCCGGCTGCAGGCGCTTCACGGTGCGCCACTGCTCCACCACGCCCGCCCAGTCGTTGCGGGTCCAGTAGGCCCAGCCGAGCTCCCAGTGGCAGGGCACGAACTCCGGGTCCTTGGACAGGCAGCTGCTGTAGCGGTCGACCGCGGCCTCGACCCGACCCTCCTTCTGGGCCTCCATTCCCGCAGCAAGCAGGGACTGCACGGCATCATCGGCGAGAGCCGGGGGACTGGCCAGGGCAGCGGCGAGGGTCAGCAGCACGGGCGTGCGCATGACAGCTCCAGGCGGAGGGAGGGAGGGGACCACAAAGGTGTGGCCGAAGGGGGCAGGAGGGGTCGATCAGGTTACCCGATCGGGGTATAATGCGCTTCTCCACGCGATCGGACCGAGATCGCGACGCTACGGGCCAAACCCTCCTACCCGGCCCCCTCTTCCACCCCACCCCCTCCTCCGGCGCACCGACTGACCCCGCCCACGCGGCACTTCCGCCGTGCAGGCCCAGCCCGCGCCCGACTCCCCAACGACGAGGACCGCCGTGGATCGCATCGCCAAGAACCTCGTGCCCATCCGCATCCAGGACGAGATGCGGAACTCGTACATGGACTACTCCATGTCCGTGATCATCGGGCGCGCGCTGCCGGATGTGCGGGACGGCCTCAAGCCCGTCCACCGCCGCATCCTCTACGCCATGAACCAGATGGGCCTGGCGGCGAACAAGAAGTACGTCAAGTGCGCCGGTGTCGTCGGAGAGGTGCTGAAGCTCTACCACCCCCACGGCGATAGTGCCGTCTACGACGCGCTCGTCCGCATGGCCCAGGAGTGGAACCTCCGCTACATGCTGGTCGACGGCCAGGGCAACTTCGGCAGCGTCGACGGTGACTCTGCGGCTGCCTACCGGTACACCGAGTGCCGGATGACCAAGCTCGCGCAGGAGCTCCTGGTCGACATCGACAAGGAGACCGTCGGCTTCCAGGACAACTTCGACGGCTCGGTCCAGGAGCCCCTGGTCCTGCCCGCGCGCTTCCCGAACCTGCTGGTCAACGGTGCGGACGGCATCGCGGTCGGCATGGCGACCAAGATCCCGCCCCACAACCTCGGTGAGATCGTCGACGCGTGCATCGCGCTCATCGACAACCCCGACCTCGAGATCCACGACCTGATGCAGATCGTGCCGGGCCCGGACTTCCCGACCGGCGGCACCATCTACGGCATGAAGGGGGTCAAGGACGCCTACGAGACCGGCCGTGGACGCATCATCGTGCGTGGCAACGCCCAGATCGAAGAGATGGCCGGCGGGCGGCAGGCGCTGATCATCGACGAGCTGCCCTACCAGGTAAACAAGAAATCGCTGCTCGAGCGTATCGCCGAGAACGTGCGCGACAAGAAGCTCGAAGGCATCAGCGACATCCGCGACGAGTCCGACAAGTCGGGCATGCGCGTGGTTATCGAACTCAAGCGCGGCGAAGTGCCGGAAGTGGTGCTGAACAACCTGTACAAGCAGACCCAGCTGCAGGACACCTTCGGCATGAACATGGTGGCGCTGGTCAACGGCCAGCCGAAGCTGCTGAACCTCAAGCAGATGCTCGAGTGCTTCCTGTCGCACCGCCGCGAAGTGGTC
>CALATR010001184.1 GCA_937891875.1 uncultured Pseudomonadota bacterium
CGGGAGGCAGTGCACAGTCGGCGCACGCACGCCTTCGGATGCAGCGGCGAGTCCAGAGAGGGCAGGCGGCGCGGCGTGTAGAAGAGGCGCGAGTGAGCGGGGAGGCCATCGCGGCCAGCACGGCCCCCGGACGTGCGACCAGCTTCGTCTCGTAGATCCCCTCGCCCGTCGCCGGGTGGATGATCTCGAACCGCCAGCGCAGCTTCGCCGTCCGGATCAACCTCGCCGTTGCGTCGAGGCCCATGTTGGCGTCGAGAGCAGGCCAGACCTCCTCCCACGGCATGTGCTCGAGCGCGGCTGAGAGCCTGCGCGGCACGAGGTGCCTGATGCGCGGGAACGGCACGTCGTAGACCAGGACCTGGTCGTCGACCGGGACCCCCGAGAGCTCGGCCCAGCGCGCGCCCGGCGAGCAGAACGCCGTCAGGAGCCCCTCCCGTCGGAGCGCCGCCTCCAGGTCCGCGTGCAGCAGCACGTGTACGAGGCGATCGCGCGGACCCGCCTGGAGCGAGAACGCCGTCTGCAGGCTCGCCGAGACGGTCTTGCGGCCGCCGGCCAACGAGCCCACCAGCTGGGTGTCATCCGGCAGATCGGCCCGCAGGTCGCGCACGCGGTCGTGCAGCTGGGCCGAGACCGCGTTGGACTCGGCCTCGCTACGGACGTCGTCCAGGACGTTGCCATCGGACGCGAACGTGTGGATGCGGAATCCATACGCGGCGCTCGTCTGGGCCGCATCTGACGCCAACGGCGGAAGGACACCCGTCCGGTCCTCGAGGGCGCGCCACGCCTCGCTGGCGACGAGTTCCCGCAGGCGTCGGGCCCCGCGCCCGGTCGCCCAGACCTCGATGCCAGCGATCGGGGTGCGCTCCCGGACGGCGAGCCACCACAGCAGCTCGGACAGGACGGCCGGCGACTCGCCGAGGACGGACATCACGTAGGCCGCTCGCGGCATGGCTCCCCCTGGGTCGACGGCGAGAGCCTACCGGAGCCCGGGCGCCTGCACGGTCGTGATCGGATCACGCACGTCGAAGGATGCGGTGCACGGGGGGGCGCGTGCACTGCCCCGCCAGTTCCTCGTGATCGGCTCCAAAACGACGTTCATGGCCACAGCACGGGTTCTTGCGATCGGGTCCAAAGGAGGACCCCATGCGCCATTCCGCCCTGTTCATCGCCCTCTGCCTCGGCCCCAGCTTCGCAATCGCATCCACTGTTCTCGGATCGCCCGGCAGCACGATCGTCCTCATCGACGACGCACAGGTCTTCGTCGACCGCATCGTCGCGACCGAGTGTGGCACCACCACGACCGACACCTTCCAGATCGGCGAGACGCTCGGTCAGTGGGACACCGAGAGCTTCACGATGGAGCTGGACGACGACTACTGCGACATGGTCGTCCACCTCAAGTGGACGCCGACCAGCTCGCTCGTCCCGGTCAGCGTGTCCGGCTTCGACACGTTGTCGATCACCAACGCCAGCCAGCCCGTCGAGATCGAGCTCGATGCCGCTGCGGCGACGGCGACGCTGGTGCAGTGATCATCCCACCGCGTCGCTGATCGGGATCAGCTGGACGGCGAGCTGGTACACGCGCCGCTCGCCGTCCACACCGGCGGCATCGGCCATCGCAGCGAGTTGGTTCGTCAGGGCGGCGACGCGCGCGGTCGCCTCGGGGACGAGGTCCGGTGGCAGCAGCAGCGTCGCGGCCATCACGGCCTGCTCGTCGTCGGCGCGCACCTCCACCGTGCGCAGCAGGGCGGGCAGGGCCTCCCGGTAGAAGTGCAGGATCGCCTCCTGCCGGGCGACGTTCTCGGTTCGGAACTGGACCTCGCGGCGCTCCACGGAGCCGTCCACGGCATGCCGGAGCATCCCGAGCTCGAACAGCCGGTCCAACGCATCGGCCGCCTCCTCCACCGAGATGCGCGGGCGGAGAATGGACGCGATCCAGGTGGGATCCGCCTGGAAGTCGGGAAGGGCCGCGAGCTCGCGGATCGCGGCCACGTACCAGTGCTCGATGTACCGGAACAGATCCGAGTCCGGACCGCGCTCGGCGAGGCGGACCTGCTGGTAGTGCTCGGCGGCCAGGATCCGCTCCATCACCTGCCGCCGCTCGTCGAGTCCCTGGGCCGTGGCCAGCTCGACCAGCAACCCCAAGTAGTTCCGCGCCGATGGCGTCAGCTCCATCGCGCGGGCGAAGGCATCGAGCGTGCCGGCGCGCGGCGTGCGGGCGCCCGAGAGCACGTTGGCCAGCGCCGAGCGGGAGCAGTCCCCGTCCTCGGCGAAGCGGGCGTAGGAGTAGGTCGGGTCCTCGCGCTTTCGGGCGTCGAACCAGTCCTGCAGGAAGGCGCGGTAGTCGAGGTAGGAGAAGATGGACGGCAGCGTCATGGATGGGTCCCCGGGTGGCGGGGGGAGTTTGGCATGGGGGGGCGGAGGAGGAGGGTCGGGCCACTGGCAGCGGGTCGAGGTCGCGTGGCCCGACCACCGCGTCGCGATCATGCTTCCCGGTTCGATGCAGCCCGAAGACAGGCAGCACCTGAACGCGGAGGGCTGGCGCCTCCTCGAACCCGAGATCTCACCCCAGACCGCCGTCGCCATCGGCAGCCCGAGGCGGACATAGGGGCCGCGGAACAGCCCGTCAGCCCCTCGCAGCTGCGCCTCGAAGGCCTGTCGCAGAGCCGGATCCGAGAACGCCAGCGTGGCCTGGATGTAGTCGACCAGGGTGTCCTGGAGTTGGCGCGCAGACAGCGATGGGATCAGGGCGGCCGGGTCCATGTCCTCCCCCCAGGGGGACGCGTCAGGGCTTGCGAGCGCCGACGATAGCGGAAGCGGCGAAGCCGCCGGTGAGAGCGCTGTCAGGTCACGCGCGTCGAACGACGTAGCCGGGGACCTCCCGCGGTGGACCCTTTCGAACCAGGGGCCATCGTGCGTTCATGAGCGTGGTCACCTGCTGGGCCGCGTTCGCCGTGAACGGGAAGGGTGTCCGGTCGGTACGGACGAAGCCGAAGCCCTCGTCCAGGCGCAGCTCGACGAGGCCGTCGGCCCACTCCAGCTCGATAGCCCGGGCATGCTGCAGCTCGTTCGGGTAGCGCCGCGTGACGAGCTCCAAGTCGGGGTGCACCGTGTGGAGCAGGTCGCGGATCACTTCCGCGTGGATCTCCGGAAACGCCCAGTCGTGGCCCACCTGCCGTGGCGTGCCCCGCTCGTTCCTGCCTTCGAGTGTGTACAAGCTCACGTGGGTGGCCGACCCGATCACGCCGCGCTTCTTCAGGGCCTCCAGGGTGCCCCACAGGGCCCGCACGACGAGCGGCGACCTCAGGTAGCGATCGTGGACCTCGACCCGTTCGGCCGGCCCGCGTGTGGACAGCTCGTCGAGCAGCCCGGTGCCCCCATCGAAGGCCTGGAGCACCCGATCGCCGAATTCGCGCACGCTGCCGCTGGCCGCCACGGACAGGTCGACCCTCCGGGTCTCGGGAGGCGGCGGCTGACGCAGTTTCTGCAGAACCACACGCGAGCCGCCGGGCGGATCGCAAGGACCGCTCTGGTGTACTCCCCCTGTCTCTGGCCAGCTCGCGTCCAGCACCGGGAGCGCGTCGGTGGCCCAGCCCCGTGCGGTCCCGTCCGCCCGACGCACGTCCGCCCACCAACCCGGCACCTCGGCCACCTCGAACAGGTGGGCACCGTACAGGTCACACACGGCCTGGAGCTGGCCGGCGCGCTGCCAGTCGAGCTCCGTGAGGCTCTCCGCGGGAACGACGAGCCGAAGCAGGACCTGATCCCCCAGTCCACGCAGGCGCTGGAGGATCGACCGCCCCGGCCAACCCGGCAGGTCCCACTCGTCGGACGGGCCGCTCCCGTAGAGCGACACCATGACAGGCCCATCGAGCGCGGCCGCCTGGGCATGGGACAGCAGGCGCTCCACCGGGTCCGTCCACACTGCCCGCGTTGCGGCGCCGAAGACGCCGCCGGAGAGGTCCGGCTCGAGCGCGTCGAGGAAGCGCTCGCCCAGCACCTCCACCCCGTCCGCGGACAAGGCGTGCCGATTCAGTCGGTGGATGTCGTGCTGGGTGTCGTTGGACAAGAGGCAGGCATGACAGACCTCGTCGCAGTCCCGAGGACATGCACGGCAGGTTGCGGCGACCTCACGCAGCAGCCTCGGCAACGCCTCGGGGATCTGGGCCACGAACCCCGCGCCTCCCGTCGCCGTGTCGAACAGGAGGATGGCCCGGAAGGTGTGGCCGGCCGTCTGCCGACGGGACGTCGCGTAGCCGATCTCGCGCTCGTCCACGCCGAGGTGGCGGGCCGAGACCTTTCGAAGCGCGACGGCGGTGGTAGTCACCAGCGTCTCGTCGTGGGCAGGGTGACCCGTCACCGGGTCGAGGATCCAGATCTCGAGCACGTCGGTGCGCGTGGAGCCCCCCAGGAACAGGTTGCGCTTGATGCTGAAGCTGCCCTGGAGCGCACCGGCGCACGGCTTGCCCGAGCGCAGTCGGCGGTGGTCCTTCATGGCGTTGGGGAGTTCCGGCACCCCTGGCGCGGTCTCCGGCTCCGCCCGGCCACACCGCAGGCACAGGGCGTAGCCGAACTTGTGCGCTCCGCCGGAGCGGTGGACGATCTCTCCGGCCGACGTGTGCCGGAAGCGCACCCAGGGCGTGCCGGTTCCGATGGCACGGAACGGCCCCTCCCCTGATGAGATCCAGGGCTTCATGACCGGTACGTAGGTCGCGCCGGTGTCGTCCATCGTGGCCTTGTCGAAGAAGTCGGAGGTAAAGCCGGACGGAACCAGCAACTCGATCTGGCGTGCGATCGCCTCGCCGCACCCCGGACAGACATCGACCGAAGCGTTGACCTGAGCCGTGCCCGCTGCCCCGCACGCCCGGCAGTGCCAGGCCTTGCGCAGGGCCTGGATCTCCTTGGTGTCGTTCTGCTTCGCGCTGGGTGGGATCTTCCACGCCAGTCGCACGCCCTTGGACCGGTAGGAGCGCCGGTCGAGCACCAGGGAGCTCCCCGGTGCGTACTCGCGGATGGCCATCGGCAGGTCGCGGGACGCCAACCCCGTCAGCCGGGCCCGCGCGTCGATCCGCTGGCGCGCCGCTTCGAAGTCCTCGGGCTCGCCGCGGCGCCGCTTGTTGCGGTACTCCTCCTGATCGCGCTCCAGGGCGGCCACCTCCTCCATCGTGGTGTGGATGAACGGCACGACCCCGGTCGGGAAGCCGTAGCCGGGCAGCACCTGCTGATCGGCGAGGTAGGACAGCAGGTACTCCTCCTCGTGGCGGGCGATCTGGCGCCGGAACAGGTAGGCCGCCGGCGAGTCCTCGCGGTCCTCCTCGGGGAGCTGGGCGAACTCCTGCAGCAGTGCATCGCGCACCCGGTGGAACTCCTCGGCAAGCCCGGAGAACGCGTGGAGCATGTCCTCGAGCAGGGTCGCCGTGGAGCGCCCCTGCAGCGCGCTTCCCCGCACCAGGCGTTCCAGGTCGGCCTCGAGGGTGGAGGCCGCCTCATCCGAGCGCATCCAGTCGCACAGGCGCTCACAGACCGACGGCTCCCCTGCGACCTCGGGCACCAGGAACCACCGACAGGTCAGGCGATATGCCGCATCCTCGGGAGCATGCCGGGCGAGGAAGGTGGTGAGGATCGCGGCGCGCACGTGACGCTCGACGATTGGCCGGCTGTCCAGCTTGACCGGCGTGACGTGCATGGGCGCCCGGAACGGCCAGTCCGGCTCGGCGAAGACCGCCTGATCGTGGGGCAGGTGGCGGCACACCGTCAGGCTCACCGAGGCGGACTCACCACGTCGACCCGCCCGACCGACCCGCTGCAGGAAGTTGGCGGGGCTCGGCGGCACGTTGTTCATCGCCACGCCGGACAGGTTGCCGATGTCGACGCCCATCTCCATCGTGGTCGAGCAACTCAGCAGGTTCAACCTTCCGCGCTTGAAGTCCCACTCGGCCGCCTTGAGCGCCTGCGACGGGATCTGGGCGGAGTGCTCGGCGGTTTGCCAGTAGACGACCCCCTCGAAGATGCGGTCGGTGAACTCGGAGATGGCTCCGGCGTCACGGGCTTGCTGGTAGGTCTCGTCCTCGGATAGCGCCTGTCGGATGGCGTCGACCCCCTCGAAGCGCCAGCCCCACGGCACGGGTGCGCGCGGCATGCGGATGGGGACGCCACGCGTGTCGAGGGGGCGGTTCGTCGGGGCGTACGGGGAGTGTCCGAGCAGGGTCGTGGCGAGCAGGGTGCCGGTGACCGGGCACAACCAGGCCTCGTCCACAAGGCGGAGATGCAGCGCAGTCGTCTTGATGGCGAGGCCTCCATTCGGCATCGCCTGGAAGAGCTCGTGGCTGCCACGCAGGCGATCCCAGGCCGCGCGGAACACGTCGTTGATCTGCGCCTTGGTTGCCGCATCGGTGGCGGTGAGGCGAAACGCGCGCCGGAGCAGCCCCTCGAGCCGGGAATTGAACCCCGCTCGCGGCCAGGTGACGCGCTTGTTGCGCTCCGCGACCCCATCCGGCCCGGCCACCGTCTTCTGGGTGATCCGCGTGCCGACCCAGCGGAAGAAGTCGTCGGCGCGCTCGACGTCCAGCGCAGTGTTGGAACGGACGTAGAAGTCCAGACACAGCGTCAGGAAGTCCGCCCAGGACGCCTCGGCCTGCTCCCCGGCCAAGCGCATCCACTCGGGCGGCGGCGCCCGGCGGGTGTCGATGCCCTGATAGACGACCTGGACCAGGCCCAACGTCTCGAGCGAGGCCGCCCGCATCGGCCGACGGGCGAACTCTCCGAGCACGAGCCAGCGCGCCAACAGGTCCTCGTCAACGCCCTTCTGCTTGAATGGCAGGTAGGTCTGCCAGTAGCGGTGCAAGTGCTTGAAGTCGTCGGTCTGCGAGATGCGCCGAGCGACATCGTGGAGCGGGACGCTGGACGGCCCCCGCGCGACCTCGAGGGCCTTGCGCGCCTCCTCGAGCATGCCCTCGACGATGCCTGGATCCGCCCCGTCCGCCAGCAGCGTCTCCAGACCCTGTACCTTCTTTTCAGCCTTCTCCACTGCCGTGCGATCCGCCGCTTTGGCCAGCAAGTCGTGGTAGACGAAGCTTCGGACGAACGCCCGCTCCGCGCCGGTCTGACTTCGGGCGGCGAAGCGCGCCGTGCCCTGCCGGGAGTCGGTGAAGCTGATGGTGCGTCGCCCCTCGAAGGGTAGCGAACTGTGCCTCTTTACCGGCGGCATGGCCTGCAGGAGGGCCGGCGTGGCGACCCCGAGCAGGAACGTGCGGCCGGTACGTGCCGGCCGCGCGAAGAGGCGGTCGTGGCGCCCCCGGTAGCCGCACCGCAGACACGATGCCTCGCGCTCGTCATGCACGCGCTCGTGGAAGCGGATCGCCACCGATCCGTCTCCGACCTCGCCGCTCGCGGGGTCGAACAGGTCCGAGCCGTCGGCCTCCACCGCATCGAAGAACACGGTGTCCGGCGTGATCAGCGGCTGCACCTCGAGGTCCAGGTCCTCGTCGTCGACCTCGGCATCGTCTCGCTCGTCGACGGCGACGCCGATGTCGTCGAACGCCATGGGCTCGAAGACATCGCCCAGATCGTCGGGACGCGCGTGGGCCAGCAGCTGCTCGTGGCCGCACTGCACACACAGGGTGAGTTCATAGACCCGGCCTCCACAGCCGGGCTCGGTGCACTGCACGTGGCGGCTCGTGTAGAGCCGTCCATAGCGCCAGGCGGGGTCATCGAGGGGGCCGGACCGGCCGGGACACGCCGGATTGGCGCAACACCACAGGCCGGACAGCGCCCGGGCGAAGAGGTGCCCGCGCAGCGGCAGGAAGGCTTCCTCCCCAGGAGCGGGACGGGCGCGCGTGCCCAGGTCCAGGAGCTTCAGCATGGTCGGCAGATCGGGGGGTTCATCGAGGTCGCCAGCCAGGCGGCCGGCAAGGTGGGTCAGGCGCTGTCCGGGCTGGCTCACGAGCGCGTCCCGCAGCGAGCGAGGACCCTGATGCGCCGCCAGCGCCTCGAAGCGGGAAACCTCGTCGGCGGCCTCGAGCGCATCCAGGTCGGGAAGGCCCGACCGGATTTCGACGTCTGGCAGCGGCGGGATCGCCCGCCTGTCGGTGATGCAGCGAACGCGGGACCGCGGCTGACCCGCCAGTTTGGCCAGGAAGGCCTCGACGTCATCCTGGGCTTCACTCGAGGACAGGGTGGCGGAGGTGGCGATGAAGCGCACGTCCTCCGAAGACACGCCGAACGCGTTCATGACGCGCCGTAGCAGCAGCGCCAGCTCGGCCGCCATACTGCCGACGTAGGTGTGGGCCTCGTCGATGACGATGTAGCGGAGCTTGCCCTGCGACGCGTCGAGGATGGGCGCGTCGTCGGGGCGCACGAGCATGTACTCGAGCATGGTCGCGTTGGTGATGAGCAGCGGCGGCGGGCTCTCGCGCAGGAGTTTGCGGGACAGCACCTGCTCCGGGGCGGCCGCCTGCTCGTGGGCCGGTACCCGGTTCTTCGTCTCGCCGTTGTACAGGCAGTAGCGGACCCGGCCGCCGAACCCCCGGGTCCAGGCGGACAGGCGCTCCCGCTGGCTGTTGATCAGCGCGTTGAGCGGGTAGAGGAACAGCGCCTGCACACCCACGAGCGTGCTGCGGTGACTCAGCGCCTGGCCAACCAGGTCGCTCAGGATGGGCACCGCGAAGCACTCGGTCTTTCCGGCGCCCGTGCCCGCGCTGACCACGATGGAGGTGTCGTCGGCGAGCGCGCGCCACGCCGCGACCTGGTGGGTGTACGGGAACCAGTCCCGCCGGAAGTGCTGCTCCTCGAACGACTTTGGCGGACGGTGCATCTGATCCACGAGCGCCGGGTGGACTTCGCCGCGCTGGCCCAGGGCGTCGAGCGTCTCGTCGTGGGGCGCGAAGCCGAACTTGTGCTCGAACACCGGCTCGCCGATCAGCCCGTCCTCGTCTGCGACGGCATCGAGGTGCCGGTCGAGCCAGCGGCGCAGCGGCGGCGCGTGCGGGCCGAGCAGGCTCGTGTGTGAGCGCGCGGTGCGCTGGCGCAGATCGTCGAGGAGGCGGCTGTAGGACAGGGTCATGAGGAGGCTCAGTGCGGCTGGGTTCGGGCGGCGAGGAGCGCGCCGGTGGCGAAGAGCGTGGACTCGCGGAAGAAGACCTCGTCCAGGGCGCGCAGCTCGGCGAGGTACAGCTTCTGTGCGTGGGTCAGGGGTCGATCGAAGACGGCAGCCTGGGCGAGCGCCGTTGTCGCGGAGAGGCCGATCCGCATGTCCGCGTGGCCCGCCTCCTGGGACGAGCGCCAGGCCGGGTCGATGTCGAAGCGCGCGTCGGGAGCGCGGGGCCAGTCGGCATCGGCGAGGCGCTGTCGGGCCTCGCGGAGCACCTCGTCCCGCTGGAGGAGTCCGATCTGGGGCGGGAAACCCAGCGTCCGCCCGTTGCGCCACCCCTCCTCGATGACCCGCATCGGCTCCAGCTCCTTTCGCAGCCGAACGAGCGCCGTCTCGACCACCCCGTCACGCCGCTCCGCGGGCAGCTCCTGCGCCCGGTCCACCAGCTGATCCAAGGCATCCCACCACGCATCGACCGGCACCGCCTCCCAGAGCACACCCAGCGCCTCCAGGCCGTCCCAGGCCACCAGGAAGTCCGCCTCCTTGCCCGTCGCCAATCGGACCGCGCAACACGCCGGAGCCATGCGGTCCTCGGCGAGCACCCGCACCAGATCGAACGTCGCCGGCGGAATGTCACCGATCAGCGAGAGGTAGGCCTCGACCAGCGCCCAGTCGGAGTGCCGGGGATCGGCACACAGCTTCGGGACCCTCCGCCGGAGGGCGTCGAGCCGGTCCGCGGTGCCTGGAAGCTGCAGGTCGCCGGCCAGCCCCTCCGAGGGCGCCACGCCTGGCCCTCGCCCGACGAGCACCGTGGGACGACAGCGGTACCCGCCGTCGTCGCTGACCAGCAGCAGGTAGGCGCCCGGCGGCTGGGATGCGGGCTGGAAGGTCCAGGTCGGGCGCTCCAGCCGTGGTGAGCGCAGGCGCGGCAGCGGCAGGACGCGCGTGATGTCGGCGAAGGGACGCGCCTCGACGGCGACGCGCTCCAGGGTGGCCTCGTCGATGTCGTCCGTCAGGCAGACGTCGCCGGCCCCGAGGTCGGCGTCCACGTTCCAGTCGTAGCGGAACACCTTCAGCCGCACCGGTCGCTGCCTCGCCTCGCCGATCTCCTCCAGGGTCAGCCGCACGTGCGCGTCGAGGGACGGGTTCTGGTGCAGCAGGTCGAGCACGAGCTGCTGCAGCTCCCGCAGGTCGAGCTGGTGGGGGCCGTCCCGGTGGGTGGGGCGCAGCCTGCGGACCCGCTCACGCGCCGCGTGGCGCGGGTCGACGAGCTCGACGCGGACCTGGATGTGAGGGCTGTGGCGCGGGCTCACTCCCACCGCGCGGTAGCGGCCCAGGTGGCGGACGTGAATGGCCTGGCCGGTCCCGACCGGATGGCCGTCCAGGTCCTCGAAGCGGAGAGTGCGCAGCGGCAGCACGACCGTGCCTGTGACCGTCGCTTGGTCGAAATCCAGGGTCAGCGGCGCGCGGGTCGGCGGCGTGGGGGCGCTGGCGGTGTACGCCACCAGGTGCTCCCCGATCGGCGCTCGCTCGACGCGCGTGATCAGCGGCGGCTCCACGGGCGCCCCGACCTCTCGCAACCCTCGGGCGGAGACCACCAGCACACCCTCCCGAAGCTGATGCCCGACCTGGGTCACCGCGATCCGGGTGTCCGCCGGCACGACCCGGATCCGCCGCTTGAAGAGCAGCCCGCCGTGCTCGTCTCGCAGCAGGATCTCGACGTCCCCAGCCGGTGGCTCGAGCTGCCCGCGGACCGGTCGGACCTCGGCCTCGACGTCCTGGCTGCCGAGGAGGGAACGCCGCACCAGCTTGGGCAGTCCGCGCCACATCGGCCGGGTGGACCGCAGGCCCTGCAGCAGCCGCCCGCTCAGCTCGTACAGGCCGGAGGTCCCCTCCGACGTCGAGGTACGGAGGGTGACGGTGTCGCCATCGACCTCCACGCGGGCCTCGCCGCGCACCCGCACCAGTCGCCGGCCCGCGACCTCCCCAGGGAGCGGCTCGACGTCGTCTCCGAGCAGCACCGCACCTTCGGGGAGGGCGACGATCAGCGTCTCGGCGCCGTGGCGCACCGAGCCCGTCCCGAGCAAGCGCCCCTGCTCCGCGTCCTGGAAGACCCAGGGCAGCGGGCCGAGCTCGTCGCAGCCGCCGATCCCGTGAGCCGGCACCGGGTCGTGGCGGCGGCTGACCACCTCCACATGCAGCGCCCCCGCGAGGTCCGCGGGCGGCGCTTGATCGCGCTGGGGCTGGAAGCTCCAGGTGTCATCCCCATTCTCGCGGAGGATGCCGATCCGGGCGTGATCACCGGACGCGGACCGCAGCCGCACGACGAACCGCGTCCGCTGGGAGGCCTCGGGCAGGTCGGGAAAGGCGGTACGGACCTGGGAGCCGGTGAGCTCTCGCGGGGCGCGGAGCGTGCGCTCCAGGCGGGGGCGTGGGCCGAGGACCAGCGAGGTCACCACCTCGAGCTCGAAGCCGGCGCCCTCGGCAAGCGTCTCCACGTCGCGCACGAGTCCCCGCACGAAGGCCTCGGCGGTGTCCCCGCTCAGCACAACCGGAAGCGCCTGCTTCCACGCGGGATGCTCACGCTCGAGGGCCGCCACTGGATCGTCCTGGCCGCGCACCGCCCGCCGAAACGTCCACACCGCGCCCGCGAGCTGTCCCGCGAGGGTGAAGACCACCTCGTTGCGGAGCGTGACGGGCAGGCGGTCCTGCATCTTGCGGGCGTCGGCCGCCAGAACCTCGTCCCCCTCGGTGCCGGACCGGCCCATCTCGGCCAGGCGTGCGAGCAAGGCGCGGAAGAAGCTCTGAAGCGCCGTCGCCTGGTCCCCCTGCCCCAGCCGCTCCAGGGCGAGCCCGCCCTCGCATCCGAGGGTGACCCGGTACAGGTTCTGATGCTCGGTGGACTGTACGGTCCGATCGAGCTGGCGAAGCCCCTTCACGACCCACGTGATGATGTTGTCGTAGGCAACGTCCTCGATGCCAAGCGCCTCGCGGGCCGGTCCCCACCGTCGACCCGCCTGCTCCGGGTCCCGTCGCGACTGCTCCGCGACGAAGAGGCAGAAAAGGGCCGCGCGGGCCGCGGACAGTCGAGCCGGATCGGCGTGGGCGAGCACGTCGCGCAGGTGCTCGTGCAGGCGACCGTAGGCCGCGTCGGAGATGCGGTAGGCGTAGAGGGGCCGGCCGTCGGGCGGACCGTGGCAGAGTTCATGGAGGAGCGTGTCGCTGGTGGTCATGGGGTCCGGGGGGAGGGGCTCCATCATGCCGCATCCGGGCGCAGGACCGAGCCGCTCCGGTTGGCGTTTTCACGGTTCGAAAACGGTGGGGTCGCCGTGGGCTCGCACGGCGACTACCGACCGCCGAACATCGGTCCCCCAACTCGAAGGACAGCATGAGACCAGGGTCGAACGGGCTCTTTCCGTCCTCTTCGTTGCCAGCCAGTCTAAGGTTGACTAGCGGGCCGAGCCCGATGCGCGTGTTGGTCGGAGCGTCCACCGGGTAGTGGTAGGTCCAGAACTGGAGCCGGAGGATAGCCTTGTCGCCGAACGGCAGCGCATCCGAGGCGTCGTCGGTCTTCTCGGCCGCAAGTGTCAGGCCTGCCGTGGGAGCGGCGCTTTGAGCGGGCCCTGGTGGTGCTCTCTGCCATGCTGGTCGGTCTGGGGGCGTCTTCCACGGCCTCCGCCGCCGACACCAAGGCGAGCTGGAAGCCCTTCCCAGGCTGCGGTTGGCGTTGTCATGCCCCCCTACCCCAACACCCCAATCGGACAGCTCACCCCATTGAACCCATGCATGCAGTACCCCTGCGGATTCTTCTCCAGGTACTGCTGGTGGTAGTCCTCCGCGAACCAGAACTGCGGCGCCTCCGCAATCTCCGTCGTGATCCCCGAGAACCCCTTCTCCTTCAGCCGCGGCTCGTAGATCTCCTTCGTCTTCCGCGCCACCTCCGCCTGCTCGGCTGAATACGTGTAGATGGCGCTTCGGTACTGGGTTCCCACGTCATTTCCCTGGCGCATCCCCTGGGTCGGGTCGTGGTTCTCCCAGAAGGTCTTCAGGACCTCGGCGTAGCTGATCCTCTCCGGGTCGAACGCCACCCGGACCACCTCGGTGTGGCCGGTCCGGCCGCTGCAGACCTCCTTGTAGGTGGGGTTCTCGGTGTAGCCGCCGGCGTAGCCGACCTGGGTGCTGATCACGCCGTCGAGCTTCCAGAAGAAGCGCTCGGCGCCCCAGAAGCAGCCCATGCCCACCAGGGCGAGCTGGGTGCCGTCGGGCCAGGGGCCGTCCATGGGCGTGCCCAGCACGGCGTGGGTGTCGGACACGTCGAAGGGGCGCTCGCTGCGTCCGGGCAGGGCGTCGGACGCGGTGGGCAGGCGGGTCTTGCGCGGGTCGCGGAAGAGGTCGAACACGGAGCCTCCTGGGAAGACCCTTGGATGCACGCGGCGGGGCCGGGTGACAAGGCGCGCCCCTCGAGAACGCGGGCGAGCTCACCCGTGAGAGGCGCTCCGCCTGATCAGGTCCGAAAGACCGAGGCGTCGTCGAAGAAGGACTTCACCTCGATGGCGTTGCCGCTGGGGTCGCGCAGGAACAGGGTCGCCTGCTCGCCGGGCTGGCCCTGGAAGCGCAGCTGGGGCTGGATGAGGAACTCGGCTCCGCTGGCGACGAGGCGATCGCGGAGCGCGTGCCAGTCGTCCCAGGCGAGGATGACCCCGAAGTGGCGCACGGGAACGTCCTCCCCGTCGACCGGGTTCGTGGGCTCGCCCGCAGCAGCCTCGTCGATGAGGTGCAGGGTCACCTGGTGCCCCCACAGGTCGAGGTCGACCCAGCGGGGGTCCGTGCGGCCGATCCCCGCGTGCAGCACGTCCTCGTAGAACGCGCGGGTCCGGTCGAGATCGGTGACCGGCAGGGCGAGGTGGAAGCGCGGGAGCACGGGCATGATGGACCCCACGGGTCAGGGCGTCGGCAGACGAGTAGACTCGGGGCGTGCACCCCCCCGTCCTCGTCCTGCGTACCGCTCCCGCCCCTCCCCCGCCGCCCCGGGGAAGGCTCCTCGACGATCTCCGGGCGACCCAGGCCCACGCCGCGACGACCCGCTGGCTGCGGGTCTCCGATCTGGTCGTGCGCGAGCGCCTCCCCGACGAGGTCCGCGCCGCGTGGTCCAACGGCCGCGGACCGGGCGGCCTGCGCACCGGCATCGCGTTCGTGGAGGGCGACCGTCCCTTCCTCCCCCACCCCGCCCCGGGCGCCCTCTCCGCCACCTGCGGGCTCACTGGCGACACCCTGACACCCTGGCTGCGCGGCTTCGTGCTGGCGCTGGCCGGAGCCCGGGCGGTCGTGCAGCTCGACGGGGAACGCTTCTCGCTGGAACCCCGGTTGGACGGACATCTTCGGCTGCGAGCGATCGACCCCGACGGCGTCGAGGAGGCGCGGCTCATCTTCGACCGGGCCCCCCTGCTGGCCGCGCTCCGGGCCGAGGTGAACGCCATCCCTGCCCTGCTCGATGCCGCCAGGGACCTCGGGGAACCGCTCCCCGCGGCCGATCTGGAAGAGGCGGTCCGCACCCTGCACGGCCTCGACGCACGGGGTTGACCGCGCGATGCTGGCGGGCAAGTTCGCCTGCGGAGGATGAATGTCCCGACGTCCCCAGATCGCCGTCATCGGCGCCAGCAGTGCCCCCGCAGAGGCCATCGCCCTGGCGGAGCAGCTGGGTGCCGCGCTCGTGCAAGCGGGCTGCCGGGTCGTGTGTGGCGGCCGCGACGGCGTCATGGCCGCGGTCTGTCGGGGCGCGCGCACCGCTCCTGGCTGGTGGGACGGCGCGACCATCGGCATCCTCCCCGGGGACAGCCACGCGGGCGCCAACGCCTGGGTCGACGTCATCCTGCCGACCGGCCTCGGCCTCGCCCGCAACACCCTGGTCGTGCAGGCCGCCGACGCCGTGGTGATGGTGTCCGGCGCCGCAGGCACGCTGTCGGAGGCCGCCCTCGCCTGGCAGCTCGGCAAGCCCATCTGCGCCCTGCACAGCTCCGGCGGCTGGTCCGAGCGCCTCGCCGGCGAGTCCCTCGATCACCGCCAGCGCCCCCCCATCCACCGCGCCGAGACCCCAGACGACGTCGTCGCCTGGCTGGCCGAGACGCTCGATCTCACCGCCATGGCCCCCACGGACGACGCGCCCCATGCCTGAGAAGGCCCCCCTCGACGATCCCCACGCAGCGCCGCTGAAGGTGGAAGAGCTGCAGACCGACGGCTCCAAGGTCGAGCACCACGCCGCTCGCCCGCCCCGTCACTGGTTCTCCTGGTGGGGCCGGGTCAAGCACTTCGTCATCCACAAGATCCTGCGGGCGTCGGACTCGCCGCACCGCATCGCACTGGGCGTCAGCATCGGCATGTGGGTCGCCCTGCTGCCCCTCGTCGGCGTGCAGATGATCACGTCGGCCGCCCTGTGCCACCCGGTCAAGGGCAACAAGGTCGTCGCCATGGCCATGGCCTGGGTGTCCAACCCCATCACCCTCGTGCCCATCTTCCTGCCCTGCTACTGGCTCGGCTGCTGGATCCTCGGCCTCGATGCCATCCCCTACCAGGACTTCGTCGACATCTTCTTCCCCGCCGAGGGCACCTGGTTCGCCCGGGTCTCCGCCACCTGGCGCGCGATGATGGGCATCTTCGGCCCACTCTGGCTGGGTAGCGCCATCGTCGCCACCATCGTGGCGATCCCCAGCTACTTCGTCACCGAGCGCGTCGTCACCTGGTACCGCATGAAGCGCTACGGCACGGTGGACCTGTCGACGCTGCCGGAGGTCGCGGACTGATCACGGCGCGAGCCCACCTTCGGACTCCACTGCCGCGAATGCGATCCGAAGGGGAAGCACGCCCTCGCAGGCGGACGGCGCGTCGGGAGGAAGGATGGTCAGGGCCCTGGTAGTCGATGACTCGCGGATCATGCGTATGGTCATCCGTGGACACCTCAGGCAGTGCGGACTGCTCGACGCGGACATCGTCGAGGCCGAGAACGGCCAGGAGGCGCTCGACAGCATGGGCAAGGACCCGGTCGATCTCGTGCTCTCCGACGTCAACATGCCGATCATGGACGGGGAGCAGCTGCTCACCTGGCTCGCCCAGGACGGCTTCATCGACGGGGGCGGGCGCGCGGTGATGGTCACGTCCCGCTACGAGCGCCACCTGTTCCGCCGCCTGCTGCACACCGGTGCGACCACGATCATCCGCAAGCCCTTCACCCTGGACACCTTCCTGCGCCGGCTCGAGCCCGTGCTGCAGGAGATCTCCGACCACAAGGGCCTGCCCTCGCCGCTCACCCGGCGTCCCGAGTCCCCGGCCGCACCGAAGGGCACGGCACCGCCGCCCACCGCCGCGGCGGACGTCGACGACGACGTCGGCGTCGAGCCCACAGCCCCACAGCACGACTCCACGCCGCCAGACGAGATCACCGCGATCCTCGACCCCGGCTCGCCGCGCGAGGTCCTCACCGAGGCCACCCTGCACGCGCTGAAGAAGGCCGGCGTGGACGCCCGCCGCGTGGCCGTGGACGCGGTCATGGACGAGCGCCTCTACCTCGCCGAGATCGAGACCGCGGACGGCCTCGTGGGCATGTTCGCCGACGTCGAGGCCTGCGACATCATCGGCACCCAGCTCACCCACATGGTCCCGTCCGATGACGAGCTGCGCAAGGACACCGTCGGCGAGCTCGCCAACATCGTGGTCGGCGTGTGGCAGTCGCGCCTGGGCAAGGAGACGCCGTTCAGCACGCCGCGGGCGACGATCATCGAGTCGGCCCAGGTGGTGTGGGACGGCCTGTGCGGCATCCGGCTCGACGACGGCGGCCGGGTGTACGTGAGCATGCTGACCTGACGGCGCCCGCGTGGCATGGTGAGCCATGCCGCTGACGGACTTCGCGAGAGAGCTCGCCGACACGCTGGAGGACGCCGAGATCGCCCGGGTGAAGGCGCGATCGGCGGACCAGATCCGCAGGATCCAGGCGGCGTTTGCGCCGGAGCTGTCCAGCCGGGAGCTCTCGGTGGGACTCGGCCTGCAGGGCCCGGACGCCGGCGGCTCGGTCATCGGCCGCTTCCTGTCCGAGTCCAAGCGCAACCGCCGCGCGCGCCCGGACACGCGCACCCGCGCCCTGCTCGACGCCCTGTGCGACGGGAGGCTCTTCATCGCGGTGCAGGCCGGTCTGCCGGGAGCGCCGCGTCGGGTGCTGGTCGCCGAGCGCCGCGACGTGCCCCACATGGACCGCACCTGGGTGGTGGTCAACGTCGCCGGCCACCCGGTGCCCGAGCGCCGCACCCGCCCGGGGGGATGGGACGACAACGCCGTCTTCGACCTCTTCGACGAGCAGGCCCCCGCGCGTCCCCCCGCCCCGCCGGTCCGCATCGCAGGCGTGTCGGTCCCGCCGATCGGCCTTGGGACCCTGCGGCTGACGACCGCGGATCAGGACGGGGAGCGGGTCGAGCACGATCGCGCCCTGCGCACGATCGTCGCCGCGCTGGAGGGCGGGCTGCGCCTGCTCGACACGGCCGACACCTACGGCGAGGACGACGACGACCTGCACTACGGCGAGCGACTCTGTCGGGAGGCCCTCGACGCCTGGGGCGGGCCGCACGAGGAGGTGCTGGTCGTGACCAAGGCCGGACTCGCAAGGCCGGGAGGGCGCTGGGTCCCGCGCGGTCAGCCCGAGCACCTCGACGCTGCGGTGCGGGCGAGCCGGGAGGCCCTGGGGGTGGAGGTCCTGCCGCTGGTGCTGCTGCACGCGGTCGACCCGAAGGTGCCCCTGGCGGACAGCCTCGGCGCGCTGTTTGCCCTGCGCGAGGAAGGCCTCGTCGCCCACGTGGGCGTCTGCAACGTCGACGTGGAGCAGCTGGAGGAGGCCCGCAGCCTCGGTCCGATCGCCGCGGTGCAGGTGGAGGTGAGCGCCCTGTCCAAGGCCGCCCTCGGCGAGGAGAGGGTCGTGCGCGCCGCCCGCGCCCTCGGGATCCCGGTCATGGCGCACCGACCGCTGGGCGGGTGGAAGCGCGCCGGTCGACTGGGTCAGGACGCCGCCCTGCGCACCATCGCCGACGCGGTCCGCAGCTCGCCGGAGGCGGTGGCCCTCGCCTGGCTCGCCTCCCTGTCCAGCGGCCTCGTGCCCCTGGTCGGAGCGACCCGTCCGCAGACCGCCCGGGACAGCGCCAAGGCGGCGAGCCTGACCCTGGACCAGGCGCAGATCAGCGCCTTGGACGCCCACTTTGGCACCGAAGACGTCCGCGAGGCCCTGCGCGCGGTCGAGCCCCGGGACGAGGTCGTGCTGCTCATGGGCCCTCCCGCCGCCGGAAAGACCAGCCGGGTCCAGGACTTCGTCGACCGGGGCTACCTGCGGCTCAACCGCGACGAGCGCGGCGGTCGCCTGGACGATCTGCTGCCCCCCCTCGACGAGGCCCTGCGCAGCGGCACCACCCGGGTCGTGCTGGACAACACCTACCCGACCCGCAAGAGCCGCGCGGGGGTCATCCAGGTGGCCCAGCGCCACGGCCTGCCCGTACGGGCGATCTGGGTGCAGACGTCCGAGCGCGACGCCATGCTCAACGCCGCCCACCGCATGCTGGACCGGGCCGGCAGGGTGCTCGGACCCGACGAGATCTCCGCCCACCCCGACCCGAACCTGCTGCCGCCGGCGGCGATCACGGGCTGGTTCCAGCGCCTCGAGGAGCCCGCCCCCGACGAGGGCATCCACACCATCGAGCACGTGCCCTTCGTGCGCCGACCCCCCGGCGGCGAGCGCGTGCCCGGCCTGATCCTCGACCTGGACGGCACCGTGCGCACGTCCACCGGCGGCGCCCCCTTCCCGCGCAAGGCGAGCGAGGTCGCGCTGCTGCCCGGCCGCACCGAGCGCCTGCGTGCCTTCGTCGACCGCGGTGTCACCCTGGTCGGCCTGACCAACCAGGCGGGGGTGGGCCTGGGCCAGCTCACCGAGGAGGACATGCTCGAGGGCGTCGAACGCACCGCCGAGCTCCTCGCCCTGCCCATCGACATCCGCGCCTGCCCCCACGCGCCCAAGGCCGGGTGCTGGTGCCGCAAGCCCCGGCCGGGCCTGGGGGTCGAGCTCATCGAGACCCACCGCCTGGATCCCGCTCGAACCTGGATGATCGGCGACAGAGAGCCCGACCGCGGGGTGGCTGCGGCCCTGGGGCTGCGCTTCGTGCACGCGGACGACTTCTTCAGCGGGGACGGCCCCGACGTGGACGAGCTGCTCCAGGGGGCGACATGAGGCTGGTCGTGGTGGGTGCGGGAGACGTAGGTGGCGCGGTCGCCGCACGGTGGATCGAGGGCGGGGGCGAGGCCGTGGGCCTGACCCGCACCGAGTTCCGCCACGAAGACCTGCGTGCAGCCGGGGTGAGTCCCTCCACCGCCGAGCCGGCGAGCGTGATCCGCCCCGACGACGCGGTGCTCCTGTCGATCAGCGGCAGCGCCGGCCAGCGGGCCGCGGCCGAGGTCCTGCGCGGCGTGTCCTGCACAAGGGCGGTGCTGACCAGCTCGACCGGGGTCTACGGCGCCCGCGAGGGCCGACTCGGCGCCGACTCCCCCGCCGGACACAGCGATCGCGCCCAGGGCGTGCTCGCCGCAGAGCAGGCGTTCCAGGCCTGGAAGCCCGAGGGCGTGGTGCTGCGCCTCGGCGGACTGTACCGCCGCGGACGGGGTCCCCAGGAGGCCCTGCGAAAGCGTGGCCACGCCCCCAGCGGACCCGCCGATCGGGTGCTGCCCCTCGTCCACCGCGACGACGCCGCCACCGCCATCCTGGCAGCGCTGGGCGGGGACCACGACGGGCTCGTCGCCAACGTGGTCGTGCAGACCCCGACCCGCGGCGCCTGGTACGCCCTGGCCTGCGAGATCCTCGACCTGCCCGCGCCCGACTTCACGCCGGGCGGAGCCCAGCGCACCTTCGACGTCGACGCCCTGGGCGCGCTCCTGCCCCAGCCCCGCTGGCCGGACTGGCGGGAGGGTCTGCGCGAGGCGCTGGGCTGATCAGTCCAGCGGGCCGGCGAGCCCGCACAGGAGCGCCACGCCAAAGCCCGTGCCCCG
>CALATR010001185.1 GCA_937891875.1 uncultured Pseudomonadota bacterium
CGAGCTGCTCGAGCTCGGCCGCCTCTCCCGCCGCCCCGAGCGCGCCGACGACGACGACCTGGGGGCCGTCGCCCGCATCGTCACCCATGCCCTGAGCGAGCACCTGGAGCAGCGCCTCGGCCACACCTTCCTCAAGGAGGTGCACCTGGTGCACGGCGCGCCCACCAAGGAGGCCCTGTCCGGCAAGCGCCCCGCCGCCTCCCTCGCCGTCTACCAGCTGGTCCGGGCGCGCTCCGGCACCATCAAGCTGGGGCTGGTTGCGTCGGCGTGGTGTGCGCGGGCGGAGGAGGAGCAGGAGCTGCTGGGGGTGCTGCACGAGGCGCTCGGTGGGGTGGAGCTGCCCCCGATCGCCGGCCAGCCGGTCCAGCTGCGCCTCGCGGAGAGCTTCGACTTCGACCTGCTGCACCGCTTCTGGAGCAGCCACGGCCAGCCCCTGCGCGGCAGCGTCGTGCTCGACGTCATCATCGGGGATGGCGGGCGTCGGCGCTGACGGTCAGTCCCAGCTGATCTCGACCTCGTCGCCGTCGCTGTCATAGCCGAGCACCCGCACGCCGCAGTCGATGAGCGGCACCGAGTTGGCGAGGGCAGCGTCCTCCCGGCTGAACACCACCCTCACGCCCAGGATCTCGCGGCCGTCGGACAGGCGCTTGTCCCGCACCTGGGCCGCCAGCTCGCCGAGCTCCCACCAGGTGACCCGGGCGTCCGCGGACACGTCCGCCGCGTACTCCACCTCGCCGGTCGCAGGGTCGTAGCCGACGGCCTGGAGGATCCCGGGGGGCCGCGGTGGACAGGGAGGGCGGGCCTGCTGGGGCGGCGTTGTGTAGCCGGGGCTGGCCTGGAACCACAGGGCCATGTTCTGCACCAGGGCCCGGGACTCGAAGGCGTCGCGGTCGAGCTCGTCGAGGAGGCGGCTGGCGAGGGTGACCCCGTCGATCACCTCCCAGTCGACGCCCTCGGGCACGGCGAGATCCTCCTGGAACCAGGCGCGCATCCAGTCCTTCCGGCCGACCGCGGCGAGGGCCGATCCCAGGAGCGGCACGGCCGGCAGGTAGGCGAACGGCGGCCAGAGCGCCTCCAGCTGGCCGGAGATCGCGTGCGGGGCCAGGGCGCGCAGGAGCTGAAGTCCGCGCTGTCTGGCCAGCGGCTCGTCGGCGCCACAGACGTGGAAGTGACCGTGCACCAGCTCCCGCCCGTCGTCGTCGGGGTGCACCACCAGGCGGGTCCCTCCCTGCAGCGCGACCGAGCGGGTGCCGTCGGGCTGGCTCCCCC
>CALATR010001186.1 GCA_937891875.1 uncultured Pseudomonadota bacterium
CGCTGTGCGAAGCTCGCTTGTCCTGACGTCGCTGCTGCTCGGTGTCACCGCCGGATTGTCCGCCTGTGGAGGTGGGGATCCTGACGCGCGCGTCACGGCGACGCTGCACACCGGCATGTGCGACTGGTACGGCGACCAGTGGCTGGGCGTAGAGCGCGTGAGCGTGGCCGTCGAGTACGCCCCCGGCAGCCTCCCGGATCGGTCGCTGCCCACCATGGTCGGCAGCTGCAGCCTGGAGACCATCCTCTTCGCGGACGAGGCGCGCTTCGACAACGGTGCCGAGCTCCCCAAGGTAAACGGCACCCCCCGCTGGGCCTCGGTCGAGGAGAGCGGATCGCTGACCGAGGAGATCACCGGCCTGTGGACGGGCAGCAAGCAGTTCAGCGGCGGCTGCACCACCGTCGCCGACGTCGCCCCGGACGGTTTCGCCCTCGAGGCCGCCGGTGACCTCGACGGCATCACCACCCCGCCCCCCGGCTCGCCCGGCCTCGTCTACATCGATGGCGAGCTCGAGCACGACTGGACCGGCGTGGTCCAGCGCGGCAACCCGCTCCCGCTGTCCTGGGACGGCGCCGGCTGGGACGAGACCTTCGTCCAGATCCGCCAGGTCAACGGCGGCAACGTGCGCCAGACCCTGACCTGCAACACGACGGGCCTGTCCTCCTTCAAGGTCGACAACAGCGTCTGGGGCCAGCTCGACGACGTCGGTGCCGAGGCCATCGAGGTCTACGTCGGCTTCCAGAACGTCCGAGTCGTCAAGCAGAAGGGCGAGACCGTCGAGGCGATCACCCGGATCGCGCACTCGATCGAGACGGACGAGTAGGGTCGCATAGGATGGCCCTCCAGCTCCCGTGTGTTCGCGGGGGCGGAGGAATTCATGACCCGCGCCCTGCTCCTGACCCTCGCCTTCCTCGCCGCCTGCGGTCCCGCCCAACGCCTGATGCGGGAGGGGCGGCAGGCCGAGGCTGCCCGCCAGTGGGGGGTCGCCTACCGCGCCTATGACAGCGCGCTCCGCTACAAGCCCGGCCACCCCGAGGCCCTCGCCCACCGCGGGATCGCCCGGGACGCCCTGCTCGACGACCTGCACCGGCGGCTGGAGCAGGCGTTCGCCGACGGCGCGCTCGACCGGGTGAAGCCCCTGCTCGGCGAGGCGCGCAACTACGATCCCGATCCCGCCTGGGTCGAGAGCTGGCAGGAGCGGTGGCGCACCACCTGGATCGACAGGATGGAGGCCGGTTATTCCCAGGCCGATCGCGAGGGTGCCGCCGGCGATCGCTGGGTCTACGCCGCCATGTGGTCGCTGCTCGACGACAGCGCGGCCCGGGACCGGGCGATGGAGGACGCGTTCACCGACATCCTCGCGAGCGACTGGCCCGCCATGGGCCTGCGCGCCGACGGCCGGCTCGCTCGGGACCTGCGCGGCGATCTCGCCGTGCGCTGGCGCCAGTCCGACTGGGCGGAGGTGCCGCTCACCGCTGGTCGCGCGCCCCTCGCCCTGGACCTGCGCGTCGACAAGCTCGGCTGTGAGACCACCCGCACCGGGACCCGCACCGAGATCCACGGCTACAAGGACGGCACCATGGTGCCCAACCCGATGGTGCCCGAGCTGAACCGCGACATCCGCGACAGCCTGGCCCAGCTGGACGCCGCCCGCGGCGAGCTCGACCAGCGCCAGGCCACCGAGGACCAGACCTGGCGCGCCGCCGAGGCTGCCCGCCGCGATCTCGACCGCGCCGTGCCCGAGCTCGACGCCATGCAGCGCGAGGTGTACGCCGCCGCCGAACGTCGCGACGCCCTGCACGCCGCCGTCGGCGAGGCCGAGTCCGCCGCCGACACCCTCCACCACCTCCGAGGCGAGCGCGACCAGCTCCAGGGCGAGCGCGACGAGCTGCTCACCCGCCGCGACGCCGCGAGCGCGGAGGTCGCCCGCCTGGCGTCCCGACTCGAGCGAGTCGAGAGCCGCCTCGCCGACGCCAGGGCCCAGCTCCAGCAGGCCCGGCGGCAGGCTCGAACCGCCCGCCAGGACGAGGAGGCGGCCCGCGAGCGGCTGGCCGAGGTGAAGGCGTCCCGGGCCGAGATCGTCGCGAAGCTCGAGGCCCTCGGCATCGACGATCCGCAGCCTCCCGAAGGCAAGATCCCCATGCCTCGCCTGCTGGAGCGCCAGGAGCAGGCCCATCAGGCCCTCGGTGATGCGAGGTCGACCCAGGACGCGCTCCAGCGGGCACGCGACCGGGCCGCCGAGGCGGCCACGACGGGTGGGGAGGCGGAACAGGCCGCCCTCGTCGAGGCCGAAGCGAAGCTGGCCGCCCACGTCGCGGTGCTGGAGGACGCCGAGGACAAGGCGCGCCGGGCGGACATCGCGGTGCTCGAGGCGCGCCTGTTCCAGCTCGATCGACGGGTGGCCGGCGCCACCGCGGCTGTCGAGGACGCAGCCCGCGCCGAGGCCGAAGCGCGCAGCGCCGCCGACGCGCTCGAGCCCGCAGTCCGCCAGTCCGAGGCCAACCGCGATCGCATCGCTGCCGATCACGAGCAGGCAACACGGCAGTTCAAGGGGATCGACGACCGGATCAGCCGGATCGAGCACCGCCTGCCACGCCTGCGCGACCGCATGAACGCCCTGCGCCCGGTGGCCCAGGACCTCGGCAACCGCCAGGAGGCCTTCCGCCGGGCGCTCGGCGAGTGGCGGGCCATGGAGGCGGATCTCGGCGCGATGGGCCGCATCGTCGCGGAGCTGACCGGACGCCGCGACGACACCGCCCAGTCCCACGCCATCGCCCGGGCCAACCGGATCGAGGCCGCCAGCGTGGTCGACGGCTGGGTCGATCGCCTGGAGACCCTGAAGGCCGAGCTCGAGCGCCAGCCAGACCGGGTCGAGCTCGAGAAGTCCGATCCCTACACGGTCACGAGCTTCCGCCGCACCTGCGCCGCACAGGCGCGCTGGGTCGTGCGCGGCCACCAGGGCGAGCGCAGCGACACCATCGCGCTCACCCAGGTGGACGAGGACGACACCTGGGCCCCGAACCGTCGCACCGGCCTGCGTGGTGATCCCCTCGCCTTCGCGATCCCCGACGATCAGGTGATGCTCGCCCTGCGCGCCCAGCTCTCGACCGACCTGGCCACCGTGCTCTTCGACGCGGTGCGGGTGGAGGGCGCGACCCTGCGCGAGGACGCCCCCGACGAGCGCGACGCCCGGACCCGCACCCTGCTGCTGGCCCGGTTCATGAATCCCGAGGAAGACCTGCTCGCCGCGCACCTCGAGGCGTCGTACCAGCTGCCCGGAGAGGATCCCTGATGACCGACGCCACCGCCCGCTTCCACGTCCGCTTCGGCTGGCTCGCGCTGGCGGTGTTCGTCACCGTGGGACTCGTGCTGGAGGCCCTGCACGGCTTCAAGCTCGGCTGGTACGTGGACGTCGGCGCGGAGAACCGGCGGCTGATGCTCACCCTCGGCCACGCCCACGGATCGCTTTTGGGTCTGTTGAACCTGGGTTTTGCCGCGAGCGCCCGCTTCCTGCCCGACGCCCTGCCCACCACCCTCGCCTCCTGGGGCCTGCGGGTGAGCACGGTGCTCCTGCCGGCGGGCTTCCTCACCGGCGGGCTCTTCCTCGCCGGCACCGACCCCGGCCTCGGCGTGTTCCTCGTTCCGGTCGGCGGACTCGCGCTCCTGGTCGCGGTCCTCGGCGCCGCCGTCGCGAGCTTCGCTACTCGCTGACCACCACCGGGCGGTCGTCGCGCACGGTCTGCATCAGCCGCACCAGGTCCATGTCCAGCCCGTCGTCATCCATGAAGACCTCGGGTGAACCCTGTGGCTCGCTCGCCTCCCACCGCTCGACCACCCGGCGCATCACCTCCTGTCGGGCCTCGGCGGGGGCGGTGTAGTCGTAGTCGAGGTCGGCGTAGCCCTCGTGGCGGCGCAGGCTCTCTCCGGCGATCGCGCGCACCGCGCTGTACGGATCGTCGAGCGCCTGGGCCAGCACGCCGGGGACCCACTGCCGACCGCTCGCCTGCAGCGCCGGCTCCCAGCCCAGGTGCCAGGCGTAGACCGCGCGCTGGGCCGCATCCCCGCGGAGCAGGCGGTCGATCGCGGTGCTGCGCACGTCCCCCGCGATGGGCGGCACCTCGTGGCCGTACCAGTCGGCGAGCTTGCCCGCGGTCCAGGACAGGGGCTTGTCGAGGTGACACAGGGTGCAGGCGTCCGGGCGCCCGGTGCGGTGGGTGCGCATGGCGTCGGGACTGTCGATGCGGTGGGCGCGCATGGCGGTCAGCAGCCCGAGCGTGGTGTGGGGCATGTGGCAGTTCATGCAGCGACTGCCAGCAGAGTCGGCCCCGTGGTGGGTGTGGGCGGTGCCGGCGCTGGCCTCGGGCTCGTGGCAGGACACGCAGGCTGCATCGCCGCGCATGCCGTCGCGGAGCTGATCATCGCGGGATCCACCGTGCAGGTCGTGGCAGGTGATGCAGGTGAGGCCCCCCTTGGCGCAGGCGCTGGCGAGCAGGCCGTTGCTGTCGCGCCCGGCGACCCGGATGGTGCCGTCGCGCCAGAACGCCGACGCCATCAGCAGTGGATCGTCGTCGACCGTGTCCTGGAGCCACTCCGGGTAGGGCGGCGCCTCGACGTAGGGCACGACTCGGGCCCAGGGCTGCAGCGTCTCGCCCACGGGGAACGGCGTGCCGTGGCCTTCGCTGCGGACCAGCTCGCCGTGGCACTGGGCGCAGACGGCGATGCTGCGATCAGCAGGAAGATCCGCCGGATTGACGATGTGCGGCGCCTCGGTCGCCCCCACCCGGGCAGCGTAGCGGGACACCGGCTCGCGCATGGCGTCGGCGTGGTCGCGGGCCGGTCCGTGGCAGGCCTCGCAGGCGATGCCCAGCTCGGCGACGTGGGCCTTCGTGGGCGAGCCGTCGGCGAACCACTCAGCCGTCGGACCGACGCTGTGGCACTGATCGCAGGCCTCGCTCCAGGTCTGCTCCCAGTCGGCGTGGCCGGGGAGATCGTCGGGAGGCTGCAAGAACGTGTCCTCCTCGTGCACCCAGCGCTGCTCCCGGATGAACCAGGCGAAGGGGAACTGCTGGAGGCGGCCGCGCACCTGGACCCGGCCGAGGTAGGAGAGGATCCGCGCCCGCGCGCCATCGTCGAGCTCCAGCGCTGGGTGGGACGCGACCCGCAGGCCCCGGGCGAGCTCCTGGGGCATGAGGCCGCCCTCGACCAGCCGGGCCGCGTCCCCCGCCTCGTGACACCCGCCACAGTGACGCTCGTAGGCCTGCTTTGCCTCAGGCATGGCCTCGGCGTCGGCCCAGGGAAGGGGCAGCCAGTAGAGCTGCATGTGGTGCGAGCCGGTCGTCATCACCACCGGCAGGCGCTCCCGGTCGGCAGACGCGGAGCCGTCAGTGCCGGGGACGGGCGCGTCGACCAGGAAGCGATCGCCGTCGCGCACGAGCCACCAGCTGACCCCGCCCGCCGACAGGGTGCCGGTCCAGGGAGCCACCACCGTGTCCGGGGTCGCACGCTGGGTCATGGTCCGGTGGTAGCTCTGCTTCCAGGTGGCGTACGCATCGGGATGACACGTCTGGCAGCTGCGGCTTCCGGTGTAGGCGCTGTCGACCTCGGCGGTGCGATCGGAGGGGGTCACGTCGACGACGGACTCGGGCCGTGGCCACACGATCGCCGCGGCGAGCCCGCCCAGCACGCACACGACAGCCAGGGCCGCGCGCACGGGAACGCGCCAGGGCAGCACCACGGCGGCGAGCGCCAGGCAGGCCCCGATGGCGACCAGGGCGGCCGCGGTGGCGTCGACTCCGAGGATGGTGCTCGCTCCTGCTACTTCGAGGGCTCTGCGGCAGCGTCATCCGCGGTCGGCCCGGTACCCGGCTCGTAGACCGGACCGTCGGGCATGTAGCGCGAGAGCTGCCCGGTGACGGCGAGGCCGAGCATGACGAAGTCGCCCATCAGGGACCACACCGGGTAGCGGAACGTCGCCGGCCGGTTCTTCTCGACGAAGAAGTGACCGACCCACGCCCAGCCGTAGCCGAGCACCGGCACCGCGAGCAGGAGCCACGGATTGAGCGTCACGATTGCCGTGAGCAGGGTCAGCACGGCCAGGGACGTGCCGATGTAGTGCAGAACCCGGTTTGTCCCCACGCCGTGTTCCGACAGGTAGTAAGGGAAGAACGCCCAGAAAGTCTCGAAACGCCCTTGTGCCATCACCACCTCCGGTCAAGCCGTCTTGCTAACCCGGAGGCATTTCGGGCGCAGAGTCCGATCCGCGTTAGTCGACCCGCTCCGGAGGAAGAATGCGTCGCCTGCGCCGCAAGAAGAACAACCTGAGCGCCGCCGAGCTCGATGAGATGCGGGCCGCCTGCCAGCTCGCCGCCGAGACCCTGATGATGGTCGGGGAGCACATCAAGCCGGGCATGACCACCGACGAGATCAACACCCTCGTCCACGACTACACGCTCGCCCACGACGCCTACCCGGCGCCGCTCAACTACGGCGGCACCCGCGACCGCGTCCCCTTCCCCAAGAGCGTGTGCACCTCGGTCAACGAGTGCGTCTGCCACGGCATCCCCGGCCCTTATGTGCTGAAGGACGGCGACATCGTCAACGTCGATGTCACCTCGCTCCTGCCCGCCAAGGACGGCTTCTTCGGCGACACCTCGGCCACGTTCTACGTCGGCGAGCCCACCCCGGTCGCCAAGCACCTGGTCGAGGTGACCCGCGAGTGCCTGGAGATCGGCATCGCCCAGGTCCGGCCCGGCGCGCGCGTCGGCGACATCGGCCACGCGATCCAGCAGCACGCCGAGTCCAAGGGCTGCTCCGTCGTGCGCGAGTACACCGGCCACGGCATCCACCGGGTCTTCCACGACGAGCCCAGCATCCACCACTACGGACGCCCCGGCACCGGCGCCGTGCTCAAGCGCGGCATGATCTTCACCATCGAGCCGATGATCAACCTGGGCCGCAAGGAGATCGTGCACCTGGACGACGGCTGGACGGTGCTCACGCGAGATCGGAGCTTGTCCGCCCAGTTCGAGCATACGGTCCTCGTAACGCGCTCCGGTGTGGAGGTCCTGACCCGCCGCCCCGGACTGCTGAAGAACTGTGAGGACGTGCCCTGGGCCCGGCTTGGCCCCCTGTCCTCCGCCATCGGCCCCGCGCCCTCGTCCGAGGACGAGGCCCGCAGCTCAGCCTGAGAGGGAAGACGAGCCCATGGCCACGATCGCCGTCGTCGACGACCATCCCGGCGTGCTCGCGTTCTGCGCGAAGGCGCTGGAGCGCGCGGGGCACAACATTGTCGCCCTTCCGGACGCGTCCAACCTGATGGAGCACGTGACCGCGGACGACCTGGACGCGGTGGTGCTGGACCTGTTCCTGCCACCACCGGACGGTCTGGAGGTCCTGGGCAAGCTCCGCAAGCACCACCCGGAGCTCCCAGTGGTGGCGATCAGCGGCGGCCCGTCGGACTACGGCGACGTGACCGCCGCCTCGACCTACCTCCGGGTCGCGTCGCACCTGGGTGCGGCGGAGGTGCTGCAGAAGCCACTGGAGCCCCAGGCCCTGGTCGAGGCGGTCCAGGACGCCCTGGACGCAGGCGCCTAGGCGTTCAGGGTCATCACGCTCCCAGGGCCGTGCGCGCCGCGTCCACCAGTGCGGCCGGCCGGAACGGCTTGGTCAGGACCAGCACCCCATCGTCGTCGTGCAGGTCGTGGAAGGCCAGCGCCGGGTCGTCCACGTACGCGGACACCACCACCGTGGGCAGCGACAAGGACTCGGCCTGGAGCTGCCTCAGGAGCTCCTTGCCGCTGATCCCGGTGAGCACGAGGTCGGTGACCAGGAGATCAAACGTTGCCCCCTCGCGCAGGCGACCGAGCGCATCCTCGGCCTGGAACACGGCATCGGTGTGGCAGCCGGCGCGGCGGAGCACCCGCATGAGCAGCCCGCGGGCCGCGTCGTCGTCCTCCACGATGAGCACCCGCGCCCCGTCGAGCCGCCGCAGCCTGGGGTCGGTGTCCTCGTCCGCGTGGGCATCGACCTCGGACGGAGGGAGCCGGACCTCGACCCGGGTGCCCTTGCCCAGCCAGGACTGCAGGTGCAGCTCCCCTCCCGCCTCCTGCACGATCGTCTGGCAGGTCGACAGACCCAGCCCGGTCCCCCGCTCCCCCTTGGTGGAGAAGAACGGCTCGAAGGCTTGCTGGAGCACCTCCTCGCTCATGCCCTCACCATCATCCTCCACGACCAGGCACACCCGACCCTGGACATCCATCGACAGCACGATGCGCACCACGCCGCCCGGGCCCACCGCGTCACGAGCGTTCACCACCAGGTTCACCAGCACCTGCTGCAGCTGCGCCTCGTCGATGAACACGCTGGGCACGTCATCCTCGACCACGATCTCGAGGCGTCCGCTCTCGTCGACGATGCGGTGCAGCAGCCGGCGGACTCGCGACAGCAAGGCGCCGATGTCGACCGCCTGTGGGTGGGCCGGGAGCCGGCGGGAGTAGGACAGGATCTGCTCGGTCAGCGCGGTCGCCTGCCGGGTCGCTTGGAGCACCTGGGCCAGATCCTGGCGGAAGGGGTCGTCGGGATCGGTGTCCTCGTAGACCAGGCGGGTGAAGCCCAGGATGGGCGTGAGCAGGTTGTTGAAGTCGTGCGCCACCGTCGTCGCCAGTCGACCGACCGTCTCCCGCCGCTGGGCCTCCATCAGCTCCGTCTGCAGGCGCAGGAGGGTCGAGCGCTGCTCCGCCTCGTGGCGCGCGGCTTCCCTCGCGAGCGCCCGGGCGCGCCGCTCGACCACGACGAGGCGGCCGAACACGACGGCGAGCACGGCACTCAAGAGCCCCATGGACACCAGGTCGCGGGCCATCTCCACCGGCGTCGTGGCAGACCGCTCGCCGACGAGGCCGAGCCCCGCCTGGCCGGACACGAAGGTCCAGAGGCAGAGGGCAGCGAACAGCCCCGTGAAGGTCAGCAGACCCACCACGACGCCGCTCAGTGCGTTGCCCGTTGGGCTGGGGGGAGGGTGCACGTTCATGGGCTCGCATTCTCGGCAGCTTCAACCATGCTATTCGGGCCAAATGGCCCAACGCAAGGGGCGCCGTAGCGGACGATACGCTCGCGCGCTCGCTCACCCGGCCTCGGCGCCCTTGTCGGTCAGCTGCAGCTGGCTGAACCCGAAGCGTACTTTCAACGTCATGTCCTCCTCGTCGATGATCAGCACGAGGTCCTCGACGCCCATCTGCATCTTGAGCGCGCTGCCTGCCGGGGCGACCAGGTCCTCCACCTGCTGGCGCTTGAGGATGGGCACCGGGTTGACCCGGGGGAGCTGCTGCTCCAGCAGGTTCTCGGCGAGGCGGGCGACCAGCTGCACCGCGGCCTGATCGCCTATGTGCACCGCGAGATCGCCGAGCGAGCCGATGACCGCGCGATCGCCGTCCGAGTAGTGGATGTCCTTGAGCGTGACGCTCGCGCCGACCCGCCGCTCGATGACGAAGGGCAGCTCCACGTTCTCGCGAAGCAGGAAGATCGTGCCCTCGGCTACGCCCTTCACCCAGGCGTCCGCAGTGACCTTCTGGCTGCCGTAGCGCAGCTCGGTGCCGAGGTCGTCGAGCTCCACCCGCCAGGTGCCCTCGACGCGCACGAGGTCGTTGATCCGTCGGTAGACGCCCTGGCGGCGCTTGGTCCACGACCGCTTGGCCCGGTCGCGGATGCGGACGAGGGCCTGGGGCGGCTGGCGATCGGTGAGCAGGCCGGCGACCCGCTCGCGCACGCCCAGCTGCTTGACCAGGTCCTTGGCGTTGCGGGTGAGGTCCAGCTCGCCCTTCTGCAGCTCGACCGGGAGCGCAGACGCCAGCAGTTCCTGCCAGAGCTCGCGGGAGAGGTTGAGCGAGAGGTGGTAGCCATCCGAGGCCATGGGCCCTCCAGACGGGCAGGCTAACCGAGACGGGAGCGCCGCCGCGCCCGGCCGCAGTAAGCTGACCCCACGTGGAGGTTCCTTGCCCATGCTCGTTGCCCTCGGCTGGTTGTTCCTCGGTGCGACGTCGGCGCAGGCGTCCGATCTCGATCCCGATCTGAAGCGCGCCTTCGACGAGCTGGCGCAGTCCCTGGAGGCGTTCGACCGCAGCGCGGCGGATCAGATCGAAGCGCAGCGCGCCCTGGACGACGAGATGCGCAAGCTCGAGGCATTCATCCGGGAGAACCCAGAGTTCTTCGAGGCCCTGATCGAGGAGGAGCAGCGGCAGGCCCAGGCGGAGCTGACCGTCATCGAGACGGAGCTGGACCGCCAGGGCGCGCCGGTGCTGCAGCCGCTGTCCGTGCAGCCGCTACCCGGGCAGCCAGCGCCGACCCTGAAGCCACTGACGCTCGACCCTGCGCCGACGCTGACGCCCCTGCCCCAGCCGACGACGCCGGTGCTGAAGCCGCTGCCGACGCCGGAGCCGGGGTCGCGGATCGAGGCGCTGCGGCTCGATCCCAAGCCGACGCCCGGGTCGAGGCTCGAGGCGCTGAAGCTCGACGCCAAGCCCACCCACAGCGGACCGGCGATCACCCCAGCCCAACCCTCCCGCCTCGACCAGCTGCTCCTGCGCGCGGACGCCCTGCGCCAGTCCGACCCCGGGGGCCAGGAGATCTACGACCGGCTCACCCACCTGCGCGAGGAGCAGCCCGCCACCCGGGTGCTGCAGATCGCCAGCCGCCGCACCGGCGAGCCCATCACCATCGGGGTCTCGGTCGACGCCCAGCCCGCGCCCGCGCTCCGTGACGCCCGGCCGGTGCAGCTGCCCTCGAACGTCGGCGTGGCACCTGCGAAGCCCGTCGCGCAGCCGGTCCCGACCCACGAGCGGACCTGGGGCGAGTGGGCGGGCGAGACCGCGACCTGGGTCTGGGAGGGCCTGTTCGGCAGCTGATGCAGCAGGCAGCCCCGTCCATCGTCCGCGTCGGCGCGCTCCAGGCCCTCTCCTTCGGCATGATGGGAGCCATCTACCCGTTCTTGGCGTTGGAGCTTCGTTCTGCTGGCATCGGCGGAATGTTGCTGGTCTCGGCGCTCGTCGCGGCTCCGGTCCTGAGGCTGGTGAGCGGACCCGTCTGGGGCGCCATCTCCGATGCCCTGGGCGACCTGCGCCGCCCGCTCCTCCTGGCGGTCGTGCTGTCGGTCCTCGGGGTGCTCGCCATCGTGCTCGCTCCCGGACCCGCGGTCGTGGTCGGAGCGATCGTGCTGGCCCTCGGACGGGCGGGCGCGGGCCCCCTCGTCGACGCCGCCTCCCTCACCGCGGTCGACCACGACACCGGTCGCTACGGGGGCATCCGTCGCTGGGGATCGCTCGGCTTCCTCGGCTGTGTCGTGCTCGCCGCGCTGGGCCGCGACACCCTGGCGATCCCGCCGCTCCTGCTGGCTGCGGTCGTCGGCGTGGGCCTGGTCGTGGGAACGGTCGGACTGCCTCGCGCCGCCGCTCGAACCCGCATCCGACGCCCCGATCCGCGCCCCCTGCTGCGCGATCCGATCACCTGGCTCGTGCTCGCCACCGCCGCGCTGCACTTCGCCGGGATCGCACTCTACGACGCGTTCTTCGCGGTCCACCTGCAGTCGGTCGGGCTGGGCACGACCTGGCTTGGCGTCGCCATCACCCTGGGGATCGCGACGGAGCTGGCGACCCTCACCCTGGGGGGCTGGCTGCTCCGCCGGCTCACCGCACCCGGCCTGCTCCTGCTCGCCATCGCCGTGCAGCTGCCGCGCTGGGTGATCACCGCGCTGGGCACCGATGCATGGACCCTGGTGCCGGTGCAGGTGGTGCACGGCTTCACCTTCGGCGGCTACTGGCTCGCCTGCATCGCGATCCTCTCGCGGCGGGCACCACGAGAGCTGACCGGGAGCACCCAGGGTCTGCTGGCGGCGGCGGGCGGCGGCGTGGGCTCGCTCATCGCGAACCTGGTCGGCAGCCTGATCGTCGAGCACGGGCACTCGGCCTGGCTGTTCTGGACCGCGCTGGGGCTGACCGGCGGTGCTGCGCTGACCGCGCTGGCCGTGGCCATCGGGACGGGTCGGCAGGGGGCCTGAGTGCGTGGGCGCTGCGCTGGACGCTGCCCCAAACCACGCGAAGGACACCTGCTTCCACTCGATCCGCCTACGGCGTTCCTCATGGCGGTGCCATTCGCGCGGCTTGTCTTGCTACGGCCCCTTCGTTCGCCCCGCTTCGCGGGACGATCTCGGCGATCTAGCGGTTCTCCGGACTCGCTGCGCGGTCCTGAGAACCGCTAGTCGGCGATCTCGGTGGTGCGGAAGAAGTAGGCCACCTCGATGGCCGCGTTCTCGACGCTGTCGGAGCCGTGCACGCTGTTCTCGCCGATGCTGTTGGCGTAGAGCTTGCGGATGGTGCCGTCGGCGGCCTGGGCGGGGTTGGTGGCGCCCATGATCTCGCGGTTCTTGGCGACGGCGTCCTCACCGCGGAGCGCCATGATGACGACCGGGCTGCGGGTCATGAACTCGACCAGCTCACCGAAGAAGGGGCGCTCCTTGTGGACCGCGTAGAAGCCCTCGGCCTCGGCGCGGGAGAGGTGCTGACGACGGATGGCGACCGGGCGGAGGCCGTCCTCCTCGAAGCGGGAGATGATCTTGCCGATCAGGTTGCGCTCGACGGCGTCCGGCTTGATGATCGACAGGGTGGTCTCGATGGCCATGAGTGCCTCCTCACCGGGGTGCGTCCCCGTTGCGTGGTCGGCGGGCTAACGCGCCCTCGACGGGGTGCACGCGACCATCCTGCAACGCTGCACGCGCGCATCACTTGTGGAATGCTGCGGCGGATGCAGACGCCCCACCCCTTCCGCGCCGCGTGCGTGGCCTGGCTCGAGCTGGTCGCCGCAGGACACGCCCTGCCGCTGCCGATGCGCCTGGAAGCACTCACCCAGCACGTGGCCCACCTCTACGCCCAGGGCCTGCGCCTGCCCGCGGTCGCGAGCCTCGACGCGCTGGCCACCCCGCCCGCACCGCCCGCGCCCTGGCCCGACTCCTGGCCCGGCCTGGGCCCCCACGATGACGGCGCGCCCAGTCTGTCCGTCCTGCTGCAGGGCCTGACCTCGGACCTCTCCCGCGGCCTCGCCGCCTACCCGGAGGACCCCGACATCGCCCTCACCTGGTGGGCCGCCTCGTTTGAGGCCCGCTGGGGCACCCTCGCCGCCGCCTCCCTCCTCCAGCTCCATGCTGCGCTGTGCGACGAGCGCACGAAAGACCGACTCCAAGGCACCTCTTCGACCGGCGACCCCGAGACCGAGACCGACGGCGAGACCGGGATCGAGGCCGAGACCGCGTCCGAGACCGCGTCCGAGACCGCGTCCGAGACCGCGTCCGAGACCGCGTCCGCGACCGAGCCCGCACCTCGCCCCCCCGCCTCCTCCCACACCCTCGTCGAGGGCGCAGCCCCCGGTCTGCTCCCCGGCCTCGAGCCCGCCCGACCGACCCGCCAGGTCACCCGCCGCGCACGCGGATCCGCGGCCCGGACCGACGGTGTCCTCGGCATCCGCTTCGACGCCGACTCTGGCGGCCTGCGCGTCACCGCGGTCCATCCCGCCGGACCCGCCGCCGGCCTGCTCTCCGCGGGCGACGTGCTGGTCAGCGTCGACGGGCTTCCCCTGCGCGGACGCGACGACGACGCCCTGCGCGCCGCGCTCTCCGGACCGGTCGGCGTCGCCCGCGCCTTCCAGGTGGCTCGGGGGGCCGGCCTCGACCAGGTCGACGTGGTCGCCGTCAGCGCCGAGGAGCTCGCTGCCGCGCCGCTCCAGGTCAGCCTGCTGGTGCTCGACAGCGACGCGCTGGCCGGCCTCGTCCCCCGCCTGCAGGCCCTCGCGGTGGAGATCGTCGAGGATCCCGACCAGCCCGGCCTGCTCCACCTCACCGGCCCCGCCGACGCCACCCCCCGGGTGCAGACCTTCGTCGAGGTCGGCCAGGCGGCAGGCTGGTGGGAGCGGATCGGGTGAGGCTCAGCGGTCCTTCGGCACTGCGGTGTCGACGTCGTCCGGGGTCTCGGTGGCGGCGTCTGCGGGGGTGACGGTCTCGCCGTCGGGATCCTCGACCAGCTGGAGGAAGGTGTCGACCCCATCGGGCTCGGGGAGCTCGAGCTCACCCACCACCCCCAGCCCCTCGAGGCGCTCCAGCACCGCAGATCCGTGCAGGCCCAGCAGCTTCGCCGCGCGGCTGACCGTCGCGGATTCGGCTGGGTGCAGCTCACCGTCTGCCAGGCTGGCCTCGAGGAAGGTGTCGAGCAGGGCGAGCTTGTCGTCCTGGGACAACGCCGTCTTGAGCTGAGCGACGGCGCTGCTGCAGGCCTCGTGGAACGCCCCGGTGGGCGCGCCGGTCGAGTCGAACAGCCCCAGCTCGGCGAAGCGCTGCCGCGGCCACCGCGCCTCGAGGAACGCCCGCTCTTCGTCGTCGACGGTGCCATCCGCCGCGACCACCTCCGCCACGACGTGGTAGGCGAAGACCTGGACCAGGGTGTCGAGCTCCGATGCGTCGGACATCACCACCTCCGGAGGCCCCCTATCCACTTCCCGTCCTCACAACTCGGCCTCTTCCCGCAGCTCCTCGATCCGCGCAACGGCCCTACGTACGACCTGGCTCCACCGGCGGGTCCGGTACGCTGGTGGGTGCTGGCGACGACGCCGAGAACGGGCTCGACCCTGCTCGCCCGGGCCCTGTGGGCGACCGGACGGGTGGGCGCCCCCAAGGAGTACCTCAACCCCACCCAGCTCCGCGACTGGGAAGTGCGCTTTGGAAGCCCCACCTCGCGAGCACGTCACCAGCTGCTGCGCGGTCGGGCCGTAGGCCTCGCCGGGCGCCTCCCGTGGAGCGAAGCCAGGGTGGCCACCCACCTCGACCGGATCGCGACCCACCGGGCCAGCGCGAGCGGCCAGGTAGGCCTGAAGCTGCACCACCACCATCGCGCCCGCCACCTGCCAGGTGATTCCGCGCACCGCCTGTTGCCCGGCGCACGATGGATCCGCCTGACTCGAGCGGATCGCCTCGGCCAGGCGATCTCCTGGGTGCGCGCGCGCCAGACCGGGCGCTGGGCGTCCCACGAAGCGTCCCGTCGGGCCCCCCGGTACTCGACCCGCGCCCTGAAGCGCGCCCTCGACGCGATCGACCAGGGAGAGCGCGGCTGGGATCGGCTCCTGAACGGCCACAGCGTGTTGCGGGTCTCGTACGAGCAGCTCACCGCAGATCCGCTAGCCGTGGTCAACACCGTGCTGGACTGGCTTGACGAGCCGCCGGTGCACGAGGTCTCGCTGCAGCTGCAGCCTCAGGCGGACGCCACCAGCGAGATCTGGCGTGCCCGGTTCGTGGCGGAACGCGAACGGTCTTGAGGCCGGCTCGCAGCGAGCTACGTCCAGCCGGAACAGGGAGCCGCACATGCCCGTACCCATTCATGGCGCTGATGGACTTCGTACCCATGCAAACCGCTCGTTGGGGGCCAGCGCGTGGCGCGAGATGACGTTCGAGCGGATCGTCGCATTCGCCGACGCGACCGGCGATCACCAGTGGATCCACGTGGACCGGGAGCGGATCGCCGCCGAGTCTCCGTTCGGCGCGCCGATCGCCCACGGCTACCTCACCCTGTCCCTGGTCGCCGGGCTCTTCTTCGAGGTCGTCGAGATCGGCGGCATGAAGATGGTCATCAACTACGGCACCAACAAGGTGCGCTTCCCCCATCCCCTGAAGGAGGGCGCCCGCTACCGGCTGGCGCTCGCGCTCGGCGATGTGGCGGAGAAGGGTGGCGGCTGGATCGAGGCGATCTTCGTCGCGTCCATCGAGATCGAGGGTGCCGACAAGCCCGCCTGCGTGGCGGAGGTCGTCTACCGCTTCCTTCCGGGGGCGTAGTTGCCGGACGCCCTGCTGCTGGACCTCGACGGCGTGCTCGTCGACTCGGCCCGGGTCCACGCCGCGGCGTGGGAATCGCTCTTCGCCGAGCACGGCATCGCGTTCGGCTGGGAGCGCTACCGGCTCGAGGCCAACGGGCGCTCTCGAGGGGCGGTGATCCGCGCGGTGCTGGGCCACCGGTCCGACCACCAGGCGCTCATGGCCCGCAAGGCCGCGCTGGTGCAGGAGCGGCTCGACCTCAGCGGCTGTCCGGTCGTGGAAGGCGCCCGCGCCCTGCTGGTCGAGGCGCGCTCCCGGCGGATCCCGCTCGCCATCGCCACCGCCAGCCGCATGCCCCACGCCCTGGTCCAGGCCGCCGGGCTCAAGACCCTGGCCCCCGACGTAGTGGTCGACCGCAACATGGTCGATCGCGGAAAACCCTGGCCAGACGTCTACAAGCTGGCGGCAAAGATGCTCGGCGTCTCCCCTGCCCGCTGCCTGGTCGTGGAGGACAGTCCGGCCGGTCTACGCGCCGGTCGCGCCGCCGGGTGCATCACCGTGGCCCTGACCACGACCCACCCGCGGGCCGATCTCCAGACCCAGTCCGACCACGTGATCGACCACCTGAGCCAGCTGTGGACGGTCTGGGACGCCCTGCCGTAGGGTCCCGAGGCCCTGAGCAACCAGGCCCCCCGGCCAGACGACCGGAGGGCCTGTGCGGGAGCGTCCCGGGCAGGATCAGCCCAGGACTTCCTTCATCATGTGGCCCATCTCGGCGGGGCTACGCACGATGTGCACGCCCGCGTCGGAGAGCGCCTGGAACTTGGACTCGGCGGTGCCCTGACCACCGGAGACGATGGCGCCGGCGTGGCCCATGCGGCGACCCGGAGGGGCCGTCGCGCCCGCGATGAAGCTGACGACGGGCTTGTCCATGTTCTCCTTGATCCAGGCGGCGGCCTCTTCCTCGGCCGTGCCGCCGATCTCGCCGATCATGATCACGGCGTCGGTGTCGTCGTCCGCGTTGAACAGCTTCAGCACGTCGATGAACTTGGTGCCGATGATGGGGTCACCACCGATGCCGACCGCCGTGGACTGGCCGTAGCCGACAGCGGAGAGCTGGGCGACGGCCTCGTAGGTCAGGGTGCCCGAGCGGGAGAGCACGCCGACGCGACCCGGGGTGTGGATGTGACCGGGCATGATGCCGATCTTGCACTCGCCGGGGGTGATGACGCCGGGGCAGTTGGGCCCGATGAGGCGGGACTTCTTGCCCTCCATGAAGCGCCAGACCTTCACCATGTCCGCGACCGGGATGCCCTCGGTGATGCAGATCACCAGCGGGATCTCGGCGTCGACCGCCTCCATGATGGAGTCGGCGGCGAACGGCGGCGGCACGAACACGACGCTGGCGTTCGCGCCGGTCTCGGCGACGGCCTCGTGGGCACTGTCGAAGACGGGGACCTTGCCCTCGAACATCTGGCCACCCTTGCCCGGGACCGCGCCGGCCACGATCTGGGTGCCGTAGGCCATGCACTGCTGGGCGTGGAAGCCACCGGACTTGCCGGTGATGCCCTGGACGAGGACCTTGGTGTCCTTGTTGACGAGAATGCTCATGATCAGGCCCCCTGCGCCGCGGCCACGGCCTTGGTGCCGGCCTCGTCGAGGTCGTCGGCAGTGATGACGTTCAGATCGGACTCGTCGATGATCTTGCGACCCAGCTCGGCGTTGGTGCCGGACAGGCGCACGACCAGCGGGACCTGCAGGCCCACCTCCTGCACCGCGGCGAGCACGCCCTCGGCGATGATGTCGCACTTCATGATGCCGCCGAAGATGTTCACCAGGATGGCCTTCACCGCCGGGTCCTTGGTGATGATCTTGAAGGCCGCGACCACCTGGTCCTTCTTGGCGCCACCGCCAACGTCCAGGAAGTTCGCCGGCTTTCCACCCTTGTACTGGATGATGTCCATGGTGGACATGGCCAGGCCGGCGCCGTTGACGAGGCAGCCGATGTTGCCGTCGAGGTTGATGAAGGACAGGCCGTACTCGCCGGCCTCCAGCTCCGCCTCGTCCTCCTCGGACAGGTCGCGCAGGGCCTGCACGTCCTTGTGGCGGTACAGCGCGTTGCCGTCGAAGCTCATCTTGGCGTCGAGCGCCATGACGTTGTCGTCGCCAGTGACGATCAGCGGGTTGATCTCCAGCATGTCGCAGTCCATCGCGACGTAGCAGGCGACCAGCTTCTGGAAGAAGACCGCGGCGCGGTTCACGGCCTTGCCGGTGAGACCGAGGTCCTTGGCCAGCGCCCGGCCCTGCCAGCCGCCGAGCCCGATGGCGGGGTCGACGTGCACGCGCTTGATGGCCTCGGGGTCCGCCTCGGCGACGTCCTCGATCTCGGTGCCGCCGGCCGCGGACGCCATCAGCATCACGCGGTGGTTGGAGCGGTCGAGCATGACCGAGAGGTAGAGCTCCTGGGCGATGTCGGCGCCGCCCTCGATGTAGAGGCGGCTGACCTGCTTGCCCTCGGCGCCGGTCTGCTTGGTGACGAGCGTGTTGCCCAGCATGAACTCGGCCGCGGCGCGGACCTCGTCGATGCTGCGGCAGAGCTGCACGCCGCCCTTGCCGTCGAGGGGGTGTCCATCGGCCGCGGCCTGGATCTCCTCGGCAGAAGAGACCTCGGCAAAACGGCCCTTTCCGCGGCCGCCGGCGTGGATCTGCGACTTGACCACCCAGATCGGGCCGCCCAGCTGATCGGCGGCGGAGACCGCCTCGTCGACGCTCATGGCCGGCTTGCCGGACGGCACCGGCACGCCGTGGCGACGGAGGATCTCCTTCGCCTGGTACTCGTGGATCTTCATCGGGACCTCTCGTCGGGGAGCGCGTGGGACACGCGCCGGTCACGTGACCGATACCAGATGCCGTCCAGCACAGCATCGTGGCGGAATCAGCGGCGGACAGGCGTAGCCGTAGCAGGGTGCCGCGGCAACCGAGGAGATCACTTGCTGGGAAGTGATCTCGAAGGCAGGCACTTCGGCACGTCAGTTAGTGGCTCGAGGGAGTCCAACCCTTTCGCCGAGTTCAGGTGGGACAGCACGCCAGGGAGGCCACCCGCCTTGGAGAGCACGGCACTCTCGCCGGAACCACTCACCAGGATCGCGGGCCCACCGCCATCCCGGCTCCGAGCGCAGGAGAACCCGTGGGTGGACCCTCGGGGGATCTCGAAGCAAGACCACGGTCCAAGGGTGGTGATCTCGAACGGGCGCGGCCCGCGTACGCCCTCGACCACCTTCCGCGGCGTCGCGGTGGGCCGGTCCTCCGCCGGGTCGACCCAGACGGTGAACGCCCCCCGGCGGGAGGCACTCGGCAGGGACAGCCGGACCCGACGGTCGGCCTTGACCGTCACTTCCCAGCCGGATGGAACGACCAGCTCCAGGTCATCCCCAATGCAGCGCACGCCGGCCGAAGCCGGAGACTCCGGGGCCGGGTCGTCGTCCGCGCGGGCGGTGCCTGACACGAGCACCGCCCCCACCAGCAGGACGAGGCGCGTCACTTGGCCGCGTTGTCGTCCTTCGCGCCGGACAGGACCCGGGCGAACACGAGGTCGCGGTTCATGCGGGCGATGGCGGTGAGCGGGATGCCCTTGGGGCAGACCGCCGCACACTCGCCGTGGTTGGTGCAGCCGCCGAAGCCCTCGGCGTCCATCTGACCGACCATGTCCTTGGTGCGCTGGACCTTCTCCACCTCACCCTGGGGCAGGGCGTTGAGGTGGGCGATCTTGGCGGCGGTGAACAGGCTGGCCGAGGCGTTCGGGCACGCGGCGACGCAGGCACCACAGCCGATGCACGCGGCATAGTCGAAGGCCTGGTCCGCCATGGGCTTGCCGATGGGCATGGCGTTGGCGTCCGGCGCGGAGCCGGTGCGCACGCTGATGTAGCCGCCCGACTGGATGATCCGGTCCATGGAGGCGCGCTCCACGACCAGGTCCTTCACCACCGGGAAGGCCTCGGCCCGCCAGGGCTCGACGACGATCAGGTCACCGTCCTTGAACTGGCGCATGTGGACCTGGCACAGCGTCGAGCGGTCGCCCGGACCGTGGGCCCGACCGTTGACCATCGCGCCACAGGAGCCGCAGATGCCCTCGCGGCAGTCGTGCTCGAACGCGATGGGCTCCTCGCCCTTGGCGGTGAGATCCTCGTTGATGACGTCGATGACCTCCAGGAAGGACATCTCTTCGATGACGTCGACCGGGTAGTCCTTGAACTGACCGCCCGTGTCGGGTCCCGCCTGGCGCCAGACTCGCAGAGTGACCTTCACTTGTAGCTCCGGGTGCTGGGGGGAACGTAGGTGAACTCGAGGCTTTCCTGGTGGCGACGGGGCTCGTTGCCGTCCCCGGTGAACTCCCACACGGCTCCGTGCTGGAAGTTCTCGTCGTCACGGCGGGCCTCGCCGTCGGTGTGCTGGTACTCCTCGCGGAAGTGAGCCCCGCAGGACTCCTCGCGGGTGAGCGCGTCGCGCACCATGATCTCGGCGAAGTCGATGAAGTCGGCGACGCGGCCGGCCTTCTCGAGCGCAAGGTTCAGGTTGGAGGCGGATCCCGGTACGTTGACCTGGGTCCAGAACTCCTCCTTGATGCTGGGAAGCTCGCGCAGGGCCTCCTCGAGACCCTCGCGGTTGCGGGCCATGCCGCACTTGTCCCAGATCAACAGGCCCAGCTTGCGGTGGATGTGGTCGGCGGACTTCGTGCCCTTGATGGCCAGCAGCTTGTCGATCTTCGCGTTGATCTCGCGCTCGACGTCGCCGTAGGCTGCGTGGCTGGTGTCCTTGTTCCCGCCCTTCTCCCCGGCCAGGTAGTCGCCGATGGTGTAGGGCAGGACGAAGTAGCCGTCGGCCAGCCCCTGCATGAGGGCGGACGCACCCAGGCGGTTGGCACCGTGGTCGCTGAAGTTGGCCTCCCCGATCGCGAACAGGCCGGGGATGGTGGTCATCAGGTTGTAGTCCACCCACAGACCACCCATCGTGTAGTGGGAAGCCGGGTAGATGCGCATCGGCGTCTCGAAGGGAGAGTCGCCGGTGATCCGCTCGTACATCTCGAACAGGTTGCCGTAGCGATCCGCGACGACGTGCTTGCCGAGGCGGCTGACCGCGTCACCGAAGTCGAGGTAGACCGCGTTCGTGTGCGACAGGACGCTGTGGCCCGAGTCGCACATCTTCTTCGCGGCCCGGCTCGCGACGTCGCGCGGCACGAGGTTGCCGAAGGTCGGGTAGATGCGCTCCAGGTAGTAGTCGCGCTCGGCCTCGGGGATGTCCTTGGGGGCGCGCATGTCGCCCTGCTTCTTGGGCACCCAGACCCGGCCATCGTTGCGCAGCGACTCGCTCATCAGGGTGAGCTTGGACTGGTGGTCGCCGGCGACGGGGATGCAGGTCGGGTGTATCTGCGTGAAGCAGGGGTTCGCGAAGCCAGCACCCCGGCGGTAGGCCCGATACGTTGCGGTCACATTGGACTTTCGCGCATTGGTCGACAGGTAGAACACGTTGCCGTAGCCGCCGGTGGCGAGCACGACCGCGTCTGCTGCGTAGCGCTCCAGCTGACCGGTCAGGAGGTTGCGGCAGACGATGCCCTTGGCGTGACCGTCCACGACGACGATGTCGAGGAGCTCACGCCGGGTGTGCATCTTCACCTTGCCGCTATGGATCTCCTTCGAGAGCGCCTGGTACGCGCCGATCAGCAGCTGCTGACCGGTCTGGCCCTGGGCGTAGAAGGTCCGGCTGACGAGCGCACCACCGAAGGAGCGGTTGTCGAGCAGGCCGGCGTAGTCGCGGGCGAAGGGCACGCCCTGGGCCACACACTGGTCGATGATGTCGACCGAGACCTGGGCGAGTCGGTAGACGTTGGGCTCCCGCGCGCGGAAGTCACCGCCCTTGACGGTGTCGTAGAAGAGCCGCCAGACCGAGTCACCGTCGTTCTGGTAGTTCTTCGCGGCGTTGATGCCGCCCTGCGCCGCGATGGAGTGGGCGCGGCGCGGGCTGTCGTGAAAGCTGAAGGCCTGCACGTTGTAGCCGAGCTCCGCGAGCGTGGCGGCGGCCGAGGCGCCCGCCAGGCCGGTCCCGACGACGATCACGCTGTACTTGCGCTTGTTCGCCGGGTTCACCACCCGAATGTGCTGCCGGTGGTGGTCCCAGGAGCTCTCGATGGGGCCTTCGGGAAGGCGTGCGTCGAGGTCGAAGTTCATGAAGACACCAGGTCGGGGAAGAGGATGGGCCGGCGTCCGTCAGGCTGCCGACCGGAGACGGGCGGTCAGTGAGCGTCGCTCTTGGCGGGAGTGACGTTGGCGGGGCAGCTGTCGTAGTAGCCGCAGTATTCCCAGGTGGGCGGAGCCTCGAGGGCGCCGGTGGCGGTGCCGACGATGCCCATCACCGGGTAGGACAGGTTGCCCACCAGCACGAGGCCAGCGACAAAGGCGGCGATGCTGCGCCAGATGCCGCGGGTGTTCGCGCTCTCGAAGCCCAGCGTCTGCACCGCGGACCACGCGCCGTGGAACAGGTGCAGGGACAAGAAGACGGTGGCCACGATGTAGATCAGCGCGCTGACTGGGTTGCCGAACGACAGCAGCATGTCGTGGTACACCTCGCCGCGGATGAAGCCGTAGCTGGCGTAGTCGTACAGGTTGAAGACGCTGTGGACCGGGCCGAACAGGCCGACGGTGAAGTCGAGGATGTGCCAGATGATGAAGAGCAGCAGCGCGATGCCGCCGTACTTCATGCTCTTGGCCGCGCTGGTGGTCGCAAACGACTTCTTGGGGCCCTTGTAGTTGGTGCCTCGCGCCGCAGCGTTCTGCCGGATCAGGCTGATGGCCGAGGCCACGTGCACGACCAGTGCGAGCAGCAGGAACGTCCGACCACCCCAGACCAGCGGCGGCAGGTCCTGGAGCTTGTGGGCGTAGCTGTTGATCGCGTCAGCACCCAGGTGGAAGTTCAGGTTGCCCACCATGTGGAACAGGACCCACCCGACGTAGACCACGCCGGAGACGGCCATGGCGACCTTCTTGCCGATGGTGGAGCGATAGAGGGCGAGGACCGGGTTCATGACCTCTCCGTGGATCGGGCTCGCGACGCCGACGGAAGACTCTTCCGTATGCTCCGCCGAAGCGGGGGCGCCGTGAGCGCAACGGCCGGTGGCGGGTTCGCGAGCATGGACAGCTTCCCCGTGTAGCGAGCAGCACGGACGAGGGTGTCCGCACGGGGCAGGCCCGTACGGGCCCTGAGGGGTCGGATCCTACCCGCACAGACTGAATGCGCCAGTCCGGGCGGTCAGTTTCTGGCGACACAGTGCATGTCGACCGGAAAACGCAAGACGCCCGCCGACACAGGGCCAGCGGGCGTCGTGGTGCGATCCAGGTCCGGGGTCAGCCCAGGAAGTTCTTGATCGCGTCGACCATGTCGGTCTTCTCCCAGGGGAACTGGTCGCGACCGAAGTGACCGTGCGCGGCGGTCGGGCGGTAGATCGGACGCAGCAGGTCCAGGTGACGGACCAGGGCGGCGGGCTTGAGCGGGAAGAGCTCGCGCACGCAGGCGGTGAGCTTCTCGTCGCTGACGGTGCCGGTGCCGTAGGTGTCGACCAGGAGGCTGACCGGATCGGCCACGCCGATGGCGTAGGCGACCTGGACCAGCGCGCGGTCGGCGTAGCCTGCGGCGACGAGGTTCTTCGCGATGTAGCGGCCCATGTAGGCGGCCGAGCGGTCCACCTTGGTGGGGTCCTTGCCGGAGAAGGCGCCGCCACCGTGGCTGCCGTGACCGCCGTAGGTGTCGACGATGATCTTGCGGCCGGTGAGGCCCGCGTCGCCCATCGGACCACCGATGACGAAGCGGCCGGTGGGGTTGACGAAGTAGCGGGTGTTGGCGTCGCGAAGCTCGGCCGGGATGGTGGCCTCGATGACCTCGCGGATGATGCCCTCGCGGAGGTCGTCGTAGGTGACCTCCTCGGCGTGCTGCGAGGACACGACGACCGCGTCGACGCGCACGGGCTTGCCGCCCTTGTACTCGACGGTGACCTGGGCCTTGCCGTCGGGGCGCAGGTAGGGGAGCGTGCCGTTGCGGCGGACCTCGGACAGACGCTCGGTCAGCCGGTGGCTGTAGTAGATGCTCTGCGGCATCAGCGCGTCGGTCTCGGTACAGGCGTAGCCGAACATCATGCCCTGGTCGCCAGCGCCCTGCTCCTCGTACAGGCCCTCGCCCTCGTCCACGCCCTGAGCGATGTCGGGGCTCTGCTGCTCGACCGCCACCAGCACGGAGCAGGTGTTGCCGTCGAAGCCCATGTCGGAGTGGGTGTAGCCGATGTCGCGGATGACATCGCGGACCAGCGCCGGGTAGTCGACCGTGGCGGTCGACGTGATCTCACCGAGCAGCATGACCACGCCGGTCTTGACGGCGGTCTCGCAGGCCACGCGGGCCGTGGGATCCTGCGCGAGGTGCGCGTCCAGCACGGCGTCCGACACGTTGTCGCAGATCTTGTCCGGGTGTCCCTCGGTGACCGACTCGGACGTGAAGAGGTAGTTCTCGAGAGCCATGTGCGGTGTCCTCCAACTGGAGCTGATGGCTGCATGACGTGGACGCCCGGCGGGCGCCTGCGACCCTTCCCGGGCCGCCCACAGGCGCCGCCGGGTAAGCCGCCCGGACTGGCAGCACAACCGCTTTATGTCATATCTCCGATAGGAGATAAGCGAAGCCGCACCGGTCTCCGCGAACCCGCTGCCCGGGGTCGGACAGGCGGGCGTTCGCATCGACCAGCGCGGCTTCGTCGGGGGTCGGGGCCCCCACCGCGAGGCGCCTAGGCCTCGGCGGTGAACTCCTCTTCGGGCTCTTCGGCGACGGCTTCGACCACGAAGCCGTCCTCGCGCTCCTGACCGCGTCCGCGGTGGCCGGTGCGCTTGCCCTTCAGGCGACGAAGCTGCTCTTCCACGCCGTGGAAGGCCTTGTCCATCGCGGTGCGCAGGTCATCGCTGCGCTCTTCCGCCTTGCAGACGTGCCCGAGCGTCGTGACGACGACTTCGACGATGGCCTCGTGATGCTCGATGCTGACCACCATCTGGCCGTCGGCCGCGGGGTCGAGGAAGCGCTCGAGCTTGCCGAAGAGCACGTCGCCGCGACGACGGATCTCGTCGCGGGGGCGGAGGTTGCGGAAGGTGACGTCGAGGTTCATGGTCCTCTCCTGTGCAATCCGGAGTGTCCGGACGAACGTCTAGAACATCTGCTTGCGCATCTTCGATGAGAGGATGCCGAGCTGTTCGCGATACTTGGCAACGGTGCGGCGCGCGACGCGCACGCCTTCCTCCTTGAGCAGGGACTCGATCTTCGCGTCCGAGAGCGGCTTCTTCGGATTCTCCGCCGCGACCAGCGCCTTGATGCGGCTCTTGATCGCCTCGGCGGCCATGTCCTCGCCGGCGTTCTGCTTGACGCCGGTGGAGAAGAAGAACTTGAGCTCCAGGATGCCGTGGGGCGTGTGCACGTACTTGTTGCTGGTGACGCGCGACACGGTCGACATGTGGTGGTTGATGTCCTGGGCCACGTCCTCGAGGATCA
>CALATR010001187.1 GCA_937891875.1 uncultured Pseudomonadota bacterium
CCACCGAGAGCTGGCGCGGTCCAGTGGCGAGCTCCACCAGGCTCACCGTACCCGAGCTGGCGGTCGTGCCCAGCTCGTTGCCGTCCAGCGCGATGCGGGCCCCCGGGACCGGCCGCCCGCGGGGGTCGACCACCTCCACCGTGAGCCGACCGGAGCCCGCCTCGCCCGGGTCCAGCACCGCCTCGACCACGTGCAGGGTGCGGCTGTCGGCGGGGATGGCGACGCCCTGCTGCTGGGCGCCGTGGGTGGGGGAGCTGACCAGCACCTGCCAGGCGCCCGCGGCGAGCTGGGTGATGGCACTTCCGTCCCGCCCGAGCGCCAGGACCGGCAGCCGGGCAGGCCCGACGAAGCGCGCGCTGGCATCGTCGACCATGCCCGACGGGCCCCGCGCCAGGACCAGGGTCGTACCTGGCTTGTAGGAGGCGACCACCGTGTGCTCCTGCAGGCCGCCAGCGAGCAGCAGGGGCTCCTCCAGGGGCACCAGCCAGTCGCCGGTCACCTGCAGCGTCCGCGGCCCCTCGCGCAGGCCGTCCACCGCCAGCTCGCCGCCGGAGGACGTGGTGCCGTACGCGGTGCCGTCCAGCGCGATGGAGGCCTGGGGCACGGGGTTGTTCTCCGCGTCGACCACGCGCACGGTCAGGTCGGTCGCGCCGAGCTCCGGGGGCTGCAGCACGATCTCGACGATCTGCATGCCGGTGTCGCGCTCGGCGATCTCCAGGGCGCGCTGCTGCAGGCCGTGCTCCGGCGAGCTGACCAGGAGCTGCCACGGTCCAGGACGCAGGACGAACGTCCGTTCTCCGTCATCACCAATGGGGAACGGCCCCAGCCGGTCCGCCCCCAGCAGGCGAGCGGAGGCGTCGGTGACCGGCCGACCGTCGGCGCCCCTCACGACCACCTGCACCGCACCCCGCTCCCGGGCCAGCACCAGCTCGACCGGAGCGTCGCCGGGGCTGACGTCGGGGGTGGTCAGCCCGCGGAAGGTGTCGGCCTGGGCGTCGACCACCAGCTTCTCCGAGCCGAGGCCGCCCACCTGCACCACCCCGCCGCTGCCGGTCGTGCCGATCGGCTGTCCTGCGATGTCCAGCTCGGCACCTGCGACCGGGTCGCCGTTGACGTCGACGACCGAGATCTCGACCTCTCGCGAGCCGAGCTCGGGGAGCAGGATGAAGCGCAGCTCCTCGCCCGCCCCCCGGGGCTCCAGGATCACCCCGCGCCGCTGCACGCCGTAGCCCTCGGTGCGGGCCTGGATCATCCAGGTCCCCGGCGCCACGTCCAGCTCGGCCATGCCGCCCCGGTGCTCCACTTGCGACGGCGCCGACGCGCCCGCGGGCGAGATCGCCGAGACCTGGCTCACCAGCGAGCGACCTTCCGCGTCCTGGACCCGCACCCGCACCGGGACCGGCGCCCAGGCCAGGTCCACCCGGGTGCGCCCCGACGTGGCGGTCTCACCGTCAACGACCTCGAAGAGTGCCGTCGGATCCTCGATGATCCCGTCGACAAAGCCCTCGGAGGCGACGACGAGGCGCTCGCCGCTGCGGAAGCGGCGGGTCAGGTCGACGAGGCCGGCCGCGTCGGTGGTGCCGAGCACCTCGTCGCCCAGCGACACCTGGGCCCCGGAGACGACGGCGCCGTCCGGATCGTGCACCTCGACCGTCAGGGTGCGGCTTGCAATCCCCACGACCGGCGCCTGGCCGCCCAGGCTCTTGCCCAGCCCGAGCCACAGCCTGGCCGCCGCAGCCCCCGGCCCCTGCTGGGTGAACGTGGACAGGCCGAAGGTCGAGTACCAGCGGTCGAAGAGCACGCCGCGGCCGGAGATCGCGAGCTCCGAGGCCCCGACCCGGCGGGGGGCGTCGGGATCTTCGACGTCGCCGGCGAGCAGGCGGGAGTCCGCGCGCCAGCCCAGGTGCAGCCCGAAGCGCGGGTCCAGCCTCACACCGGCCGAGAGACTGCCTCGAACGCCGGGTCCGCTGCGGTAGTTGTCCTCGGCGCGGAAGAAGCGCAGGTCGACCCCGAGCGAGCCGGCGAGCACGACCGGGCCCAGGGACGCCTCGCCCACGCCCTGCACGCCGAGCAGCGGGCCTGCGTCGCCCAGGAAGCGGTCCTCCGGGCCGGTCGGCAGGTGGACCTGGGGCACCACCGCGCCCGCAACGCCAACCCCAGCGACGTCGACCGCGGCGAGCCCGATGGGCGCGGAGACGACCAGATCGCCGATCGCGGCGCCGTGCCCGGCGACCTCGCTGGTCGCGGCGAGCCAGACCGGCAGGGAGACCGCGACCTCGATGCGATCGGTCACCGCCGCACGGCCACCCAGGCGGAAGCCGGCCAGGGAGCCGACCACCCGCTCGCGTTGCACCGAGCCGTCCCCGGCGTCGACCCGCAGGCGCACCAGGGGGTCCGCGGCGAGCTCGAACAGGGCGGCGAAAGACAGCGCCCCGCGAGCAGGACGGGTGGCCCGCCAGGTGAGGAGCGGGTCGGCCACGTTGTCGCTGTCCACCGGAATCGGCTGGCCGGTCCCGTCGAACCCCGCGTGAGCGGAGGTCGGCGCGACGAGTGCCAGGCCCGCGCCCAGCAGCCACGATCTTCCGGGTCGAGGGTGCCTCACAATCGCGTCGCCTTCCCCGTGCGCCCTGACCGTACTATGGTGGCGCGCGCCGCGCGACCGTCGCCAACCTGCAGAGAGGGGCAGCCCTTTTGTTCGAACCCGGCGACCAGATCGACATCTGGGTCATCGAGCAGCGCCTCGGCGCCGGCGGCATGGGCTCGGTCTACCGCTGCCACAACAAGGATGCCAACCGCATCCTCGCGGCGATCAAGGTGCTGGAGGCCCACGTCTCCGCCCACCCCGAGGCCCGCCGCCGGTTCATCCGCGAGGCGGAGATCCTGTTCTCGCTCGAGCACCCCAACATCGTCCGGGTGCGCAACGTGCGGGTCGACCACGCGACCCCGTACATCGAGATGGAGTTCGTTCGCGGGCAGAGCATCGAGGATCGCCTCGGCCGCGGCGGACCGTTCACCCTGCTCGAGGCGCTGCCGCTGTTCGGCCAGATCGCCAGCGCCCTCGCCTACCTGCACACCCGAGGGGTGAGGCACCGCGACATCAAGCCTGCAAACCTGCTCTTGACGCAGACGGGCATGGTGAAGCTGGTCGACTTCGGCCTGGCCATGGAGGCGGACAGCACCCGCCTGACCCAGGGCAACATGTCGTTTGGCACGGTCAGCTACGCGCCGCCCGAGTGGGTCGACCCCGACAGTCTCGACCCGGTGCTGTGGGACCTGTACGCGTGCGGCGTCGTGTTCTGGGAGATGCTCACCGGCCATGTCGCCTTTCCGGTGTCCGGCGAGGGCAGCGCCAGGCAGCAGGCGTTCCAGGTGGTCATGAAGAAGCAGGGGCACGAACCCCTGGACCCCGGCGACGACTTCCCAGAGGACGTGCGCGCGATCATCCGCGACCTGACCCGATCGGACCCGAAGCAGCGCCTCGCCAGCGGGGCCGAGCTGATGGACCGCCTGCGGAGGGTCGCCGGCGTCGGCCACATGCCGCCGACCCCGTCGCCGCCGCGCCCGCGCACCCAGGAGACCCTGGTGCCGCGGGAGGGCACGGGACTGACGTTCCAGCTGGATCCGTCGGCGGAGACCGCGATCCTGCCCCAGGAGCCCGACACCGCCGAGACCGAACCACCGGCGGGAACGCCCGTCGGCGCGGTGCTCACCGCGGACATCGCCGATGACGACGAAGACGACGATGCGGTCGCCGGCGGGAGCGGCCGGGGCGGCCTCATCGCGGTCGGCGTCGCGGTGGTGGTGCTGCTGCTGGCCCTGGTCGGCGGGGGCGTGGCCGTGGCCATGCTGTCCGGCGACACCGGCACGCGCGACGTGACCCTCACCGTCGAGGGGCTGGGGGACGGCATCGATGCCAACCTCGCCCTCGACGGCGCCTACCCGTCGGACCAGGAGGGCCGGGCGATCACGTTCAGCACGGTCAGCGCCGGCACCCACGAGGTGCAGTGGGCGGTGGGTCAGGACTGCGAGGCCCTGGCGTGCAAGGCGGGTCGCTGCAGCGATCACTGCCTGCACGGCTGGCGGGAGATCGACATCCCCGCCGGAGAAGGTGCCTTCGAGCTCCCCTTCAAGCTGGCGGCACCCGCCCCCCGCCCGGTCCGCGTCGGGCTGTCGGGCATCGACAAGAAGTGGCCGGTCGCCATTGCGGTCGAGGGCGCGGAAGGCGGCATGGAAGGCCCGGTCTGGAAGGGCGCCTCGCTCAGTCCCGGCGTCTACCGCGCCCGGGTGCTGCTCGGCGAGTGCCCCGACGAGGGCGCTGCCCCCTGCGAGGACGACTGCCCGCCGGGCTGCCGGGACGCCGTGCGGGAGCTGTTGGTGCCGGTCGGTCAGGGTCGCCACGAGACCACCCTGGTCGTCGCGGCGCCGGAGCCGGTGGCGGCAGGCTCGACCCCCAAAGGACCGGCTGGCGATGGGGGCTCGCAGGGTGGCAGCTCCGACCGTGGCTCCCAGGGCACCGACGGCGGCTCCCGGGGCACCGACGGCGGCTCCCAGGGCACCGCCGGCGGCTCCCAGGGCACCGCCGTTCCCCCCAAGGACGGAGGCTCGGCGCCGCCGAAGCCGCTGGTGACCAACGCCCAGTACGCCCGCTGGCTCGAGAGCCATCCCCAGTGGAAGCCCGAGGCGGCCAAGGCGTCCGGCCTCGCCGACGAGTTCTACCTCGACCAGTGGAATGGCGATCAGCCCGCCGCCGGCACGGAGAACGGCCCGGTGCTCTACATCCCCCACCTCGCGGCGCGCACCTACTGCCAGGGGCGCGGCGGCCTGCCCCAGATCAGCGACGCGCCCACCACCTGGGCGGACGACGGGAGCCGGATCTTCGAGCTGCGCTTCGACGGCGACCAGGCCGCGGTCATCGAGTACAGCGGCTCCGTCACCCGGGTCGGCCCCAGCCAGGCGCTGATGATGACCGGCTTCCGGTGCGCCCGATGAGCCCGCCGACGCTCCTGTTCGCGACCGAGGCCTACTGCGAGCTCCAGCGCCTCATCGCCAGCGATCGCGTCCAGCAGGGCGTCATCGAGCGGGACAGCTTCCCCGACGGCGAGCGCTACCTGCGGCTCGTGACCCCCGTGCGCGGCCGCCGGGTCGCCGTGCTCGGCGGAACCATCGACGACACCGCCACCCTGGAGCTCTTCGACCTCGCCAGTGCCGCGGTGGTCGAGGGCGCGTCCGCCGTCACCCTGCTGATCCCCTACTTCGGCTACTCCACCATGGAGCGGCAGCAGAAGCCAGGGGAGGTCGTCACGGCAAAGCTCCGGGCGCACCTGATCTCCGCGCTGGCCCGGCCCGCGGACGGACTGCAGGTGGTCCTGCTCGATCTGCACGCACCGGGCCTGCCCTACTACTTCGAGGCCGACGTCCGGCCGGTGCACATCACCCCCACCCGCCTGCTGTGCGAGGCCATCCGCAACTGCGCCGGCGACGAGGACTTCGTCGTGGGTGCGGTCGACGCCGGCGCCGCCAAGCGCGTGCAGAACCTGGCCAACGAGCTGGGCGTCGAGGCCGGCTTCGTCTTCAAGCGCCGCCTCTCCGGGGACCAGGTCAGCTTCACCGCGCTGGCGGCTGACGTGCGCGGCAAGCGGGTCGTGCTCTGTGACGACATGGTGCGGACCGGGGGCTCGCTCATCCAGGGCGCCCGGGCCTACCTGGAGGCGGGTGCCACGTCCGTCGCCGCGGTGGCGACCCATGGCGTGCTCCCTCCCGGCGCCCTCGACCGCCTCGAGCGCAGCGGCGTGCTCGACTGCCTCGTGGTGACCGACTCCCACCCCAACGCCCTCGCCCAGCGCGGCGGCTTCCTGCGGGTGGTGACCATCGCCGGCGTGCTCGAGCGCTGGCTGCAACGCGATCAGGAGAAGGAACCATGAAGACCGCCCGTGAGCTCATGGAGCCCGCCGTCACCGTCGCGCCCGACGCCACCGTGCGCGCCCTCGCCGACCTCCTGCTGGACCGCACCGACGAAGGGGTGTGCGTGGTCGACGGCGGCCGCCTGGTCGGCGTCGTCACCACGATGGACCTGGTCTTCAAGGAGAAGAAGGTCCACCTGCCGACCTTCATCGCCATCCTCGACGCGGTGATCCCGCTGGGCAGCATGCGCGACGTGGAAGACGAGATGGAGAAGATCGCCGGGGCGACCGCGGGCGACCTGATGACCGAGGACGTCATCTCGGTCGGACCCGACGAGACGCTCGACACCATCGCCACCCGCATGGTCGAGGACCACCTGACCATGGTGCCGGTGGTCGATGGCGACCGGCTGCTGGGCGTGGTCACCAAGCGCGGACTGCTCCGCGGCTCCGGGCTGGGCAGCAAGCAGGGCTGATCACTCGCCGATGGCGCGCAGCAGCTCCAGAGCCCGGTCGTAGACGGGATCGCCGCCACCCCAGGGGACCTCCACGTCGGGTGCGATCCCGATCCCCTCCAGCGGCTTGCCGTCCGCGTCCAGTGCCTGCCAGGTGGGCACGTACAGGACGACGCCGTTGTCGAGCTCCACCGGCCGTGGGTTGCCCGAGGAGCCGCGGCTGCGCTCCCCCACCAGCTTCGCTCCCGACGCGCGCATCATCAGCAGGAACGCCTCGTTGCTGCTGGCGCAGGCCGGCCCCGTCAGCACGACCACCGGCCCGGTGCAGCGTGTCCCCCGGGGCTCCAGCCAGCGGCTGCCCACCTCGCCAAAGCTCCCATCCGAGCGCCGGACTCGCTGCTTGGCGTACACGACGCGCTCCTCGGTGAACCGCCCGGCGATCTGCCGCGCGAGGACCTCGTCGCCCCCGCTGTTGAGGCGCACGTCGACGATCAGCGGCTGGTCGCAGTGGGCGTCGAGCCAGCGGTCGACCGCGGACACGTCGCGCTGCTCGACGGTCCAGCTGGTGATGACGAGGGTGCCGATGCCGTCGTTGACCCCGGCGTAGGTCGCTCCGTCCAGACGCTCGCTCAGCCGCGCGTCCAGCAGGCGACCGTCCACGTTCGGCTCGATGGTCTGCTCGTGGGTGCCCAGGCGGACGCCGTCGACGACCACCGTGAGGTGCATGTCCTCCGCCGCCCCCAGCGCATGCGCCAGCGCCAGCGCGAACGCCGGCCTGGACAGGGCCCCCTCGCGCATGAACGCCAGCGCCTCGCTCCAGTCGACGGACTTGCGGCCCTGATGGCTGTAGCGCAGGGTCAACGCCGCCTCGGCCTGTTCGAGCGAGGCGTCGTGCACCTCCTGGGGCAGGGCCTCGCCCGCGGTCACGAAGCGCCACAGCACGGGCACGGCGGGCTCGTTGGCCTTCGAGCGGAAGCCCGTGTGCTGTGCGCTGTTGACGCCGAGCATGTAGAGCGTGCCGGGCTCGAGGGCGACCGGCATCGTGGCGGTGCGGCGATCGTCGAAGCGGGGCTTGTCCGTGGCCTTCGGGAACAGCGGGGGTGCGCCGGTCCACGACCACGAGTCCTGGGACATGGGCTGGTCGAAGCGCACGGAGATGGTGGTGCGGTCGGGATCGACGTCCACGGCGTCGGCAGGGGGGTCGAGCTGCTCGACGACCGGACGGCCGGCGAGAGCGAGGGCGATCGCGGACAAGAGCAGCATGAAGACTCCCTCTCAGCGGCCCGGGAAGTTCCGGACATCGACTTCCTGGATCTGCTGGACCCGACCCGCCACCGCGATCCGCAGCCCCTCCGGGGTGGTCGCCACCGCGAGGGCATTGACGTTGATCAGGAAGGTCAGCAGGGCGTCGGTCTTGTTGCCGCGCCGCTCGTCCCAGCGACCGATGTTGCCGTCCGGGCGGATCCAGAAGAGCCAGTCGCTCGCCACCGCCAGGTCCGCGCCCGGCAGGGACACCGCGGTGCCGACCTGCTGCGGCGCCTCGCCGTCCCGCGCGTAGAGCACCGCGCCGCCGCGGACGAAGGCGGTGCCGTACGACAGCCGCACCGGCTCCCGGCCCGCGCCGATGCGCTCCGCCACCGTGCGGTTCGGCGGCTTCACCCAGATCTGCCCACGCTCCTCGGTGACCACGGTGGGACCGCCCCCGATGTCCAGCCCGACCAGCCCGCCCGGCCCCTCCGAGCGGGTCTGCCATCGCCCGTCCTCGAGCGTGAGGACCCGGCGTTGATCGCCGATCATGCCCAGGGTGCCCTCCTCGGCACGTAGCCGGGACAGCTCCTGCTCAGGCTGGGGTCGCGCGAGCACGGTGGCTGTCGCGGTCTCCAGATCGACCGTCCACACGGCATCCCCGTTGCGGTCGTCGGCGAGCAGCACGAACCCCGCCGATCCCGCGACCGGCGAGCGCGCACGGGCCGCCGCCTGCGCGCCCTGCGCAACCCCGTCCAGGCGCACGCCCCGCCGCTCGGTCTGGTCGGGGCGGAGGATCTGCACGAAGCTCCCCTGGTTGCTCTGCAGCTCGACCAGGACCGCCTCGGCAGACACCGCCAGGCCCACGACCCGCCCCTCGGTGGGTGCGATCGCATCATTCACCCACGCCTTCGGGCGCGGCATGGAGATCGGCAGCCCGTCCTCCGTCGTCGGGGGGCCCTCGGTGTCGGGATCGGTCAGCAGGGCCCGCTCGGCGCCGCCGTCCACCCCGACCTCCCCACCTGCCGTGTCCTCGCCGAGGCCATCGTCGTCGGTCTCGTCGCCTTGCGGGTCACGATCGGTGTCCGGCGGGGGCAGCTCGGGCACGTCGACCGACGCCGGATCGGGCGTCAGCACGTCCTCCAGGTCGGGCGGACCGGGGAGCAGCCACCAGGCGAGCCCCATGCCCAGCGTCGCGATCACCGCCACGCCCACCAGCACCCAGCGCCGGCGCCCCTCGGCAGTCACGTCAGGCGCGCGCCGACTCGGCGCTGCGCCGGGAGGCAGCGTCGCGCTCGGCCGCCGCCTTGTCGGAGAACGGCCCCGCCTCGACCTTCCAGTCGCCGTGCTTGCCGCGGGCCTCGGCCAGGTCGGGGTGGCCCTCGCCCACCACCTGGTACGGGCGCGGCGGGGGCGGGTGGATCGCCATCATCGGGCCGGTCCAGCCGAGGACGTACCAGGATGACGCGGACATGGGGACCTCCAGGATCAGGTCATGGGAATCGTAGCGTCTGAGTGTCATCATGGAGTACGCACGAATGTCACGCTTCATGCGTTGTCGGTGTCGAACCGCAAGAGCCCCCGGAGTTCCCGTGCGCATCCTCGCCCCAGTCCTGCTCGTCCTCACCGCCACCGCCACCGCCTGCAAGCCCGCCGTCGATGACAGCGCGGACGACGACATCACCGCGGACGTCGTCTACTACCCGGACGTGCAGCAGTACGTGGACAGCCAGTGCGTGCGCTGCCACAACCCCGACGGGGTCGGCCCGTTCGACTTCACCGATGCCGAGACCTTCGCCACCTTCGCCGAGCGCGCGCTCGCCCGGGTCGAGGCCGGGACCATGCCGCCCGGGGTCAGCGATCCCGAGTGCCACGAGTACGTCGGCCAGGAGCACATGAGCCTGCCCCCCGAGGCGGAGGGGGTCATCCGCGACTGGATCGCCGCCGGCAAGGTGATCGGCAACCCCGATGACGCCGTCGCCATCGCTCCGGTCGTCGCCGAGCTGGAGGAGGTCGACCTGGAGGTGCGCCTCGAGCAGCCGTACGTCCCGACCTACAGCGACGAGCGGGATGACGGCAACGAATACCGTTGCTTCTACCTCGATCCTGGCGATGAGGACATCTACATCCGCGCCCTGCACCCCATCGTCGACAACCCCGCGATGGTGCACCACGTCGTGCTCTTCACCATCCCCGAGCGCGACGTCCCGGAAGGCGCGGGGCCGGACGGGGTCGACTGCCTCTCCATGAGCGCCGGCGAGGACGGCATGATCGCCGCGTGGGCGCCGGGCATGCTCCCGGTCGAGCTCCCCGACGGCGCCGCCATCACCGTGCCCGGAAACCAGACCCTGGTCATGCAGATGCACTACTACGACGCCGCGCCCCCGGGCTCGTCCGACCAGAGCGGCTACGCCTTCGATCTCGTCGATGGCAGCACGGTCACCGAGGACGTGGTCATGCTGCCGCTGGGCGACTTCAACTTCCGCATCCCCGCCGGAGACGAGGCCTACACCCACGGCGCGTCCCTGCCCCTGCCCGCCCTCTTCGGCGGCGCGAAGTTCTACGCGACCTTCCCCCACATGCACGTGCTGGGCACCGGGTACAAGTTCTGGATCGAGCGCGACGGCGAGGAGCACTGCCTCGCCGAGTCGGAGCGCTACAACTTCGACAACCAGCTCACCTACGTCTTCCCCGATCCGGTCGAGGTGAAGGGCGGCGACACGCTGCACCTGACCTGCACCTGGAACAACTCGACCAGCAACCCGCACCTCATCCACGACCCGCCGGTCGAGGTCCGCTACGGCGAGCGGACCGACGAGGAGATGTGCTACGCCTTCACCCTGGCGAGCTTCAACAGGTAGCGGTGGTCGACGTCAGGGCTAGCCGCCATAGTCGTAGAGCAGCGCCTTCGCGAGCAGGGCGCCGCCCATGAGCAGCGGCACGATCGTGTAGGCGATCCAGTGCACGACGAGGCCGGTGCGCGCGCCCATCTTCGCCTTCATGCCCTCGAGCTTGTCGAAGATGCCGTTGTCGGGTGCCACGAAGCGCGCGACTCCGGTGAACAGGCCGAAGCCGAGCCCGAAGATGCCGAGCAGCAGGTCCACGATCAAGACGCCTCCACCGGGGGGCGGCGTAGCGGGTCGACCCTGGGGCGACCACACTGAACACATCCCGGGTTCGGCCCACCTCTGCTGCGAGATACACCCCCGCTCCAGCCCGGAGCCCACATGCGCCGCCTGCTTCCGCTCCTCCTCCTGCTCGCCTGCAGCTCCGAGCTCGAGGTCAGCCTCGACGGCCAGGTCATCGAGAGCGGCCACGTCCTCGATCTCGGGGTCATCCGCAAGAACGAGGTGCTCTCCGAGTACGCCGAGCTGACGCTCCACAACGTCGGCGGCGGCAAGCTCGACATCGAGGCCATCGAGCTGCCCGCGGGGGTCGCCGTCGTCCGGGGCGAGCTCCCCGCCGAGCTCCCATCCGATCGCCCCTTCCCGGTGCGCCTCGGCCTGCTCGCCGCGGAGTCCGGCGAGG
>CALATR010001188.1 GCA_937891875.1 uncultured Pseudomonadota bacterium
CCATGCCCAGCAGGTCGTTGGCGACCAGCACCTGGCCGTCGCACCGGGGGCCGGCACCGATGCCGATGGTCGGGATCTCGAGCCGCTCGGTGATCTCGGCGGCGACGTGGGCGGGCAGACCCTCGAGCACGATGCAGAACGCGCCCGCGTCCTCGACGGCAAGGGCATCGTCCAGCACCTGCCGGGCTGCCTGGGTGCCGCGGCCCTGGACCTTGAAGCCGCCCATGGCGTGCACCGACTGGGGGGTCAGGCCGACGTGTCCCACCACCGGGATCCCCGCGTCGACCATGCGGCGGATGGCCGGCGCCGAGCGCTCACCACCCTCCAGCTTCACGGATTGTGCGCGTCCTTCCTGGAGCATCCGGCCGGCGGCACGCAGGGCATCCTCGACCGAGATCTGGTAGCTCATGAAGGGCAGGTCCGCGGTGAGGTGGGCGTGTTGAAGCCCCCGGGCGACGCAGGCGGTGTGGTAGACGATGTGGTCCACCGTCACCGGCAGGGTGGAGTCGTGTCCCTGCACGACCATGCCCAGGCTGTCGCCGACCAGCACCATGTCCACGCCGGCGGCATCCACCAGCCGGGCCATGGTCGTGTCGTACGCGGTCACCATGACGATCTTGTCGTTGTCGGCCTTCATCTGGCGAAGGTCCAACACGGTCTTGCGGGCCACGGGGGCCTCCTGTCTTCAGAGGGCTTCCGGAGTACGCCTCCCAGTCACGAGGATCCAGGGGCCCGGAGCCGTCGGCCGTGCTCACCACAGCCGCTCCCCACCTAATCCCGATCGGCTCCCCCGTCCCGACCCGGGTGGGTCCACGGTCGTGCAGCCCACTACCAGCCGTCGAAGAGCGTGGGCCCGGAGTCGAGGGGATCGCTGACGATGATTCCGTCGAGCGCGGCATCGATCCGCGCCAACACCGTCGCCTGGTCCGAGCGTTCATCGACCAGGTTGCGCGCCGTCGCGTCCAGACGAAGCACCGGACAGCCACTCCAGCCGTCGAGCAGCTCGCTATACCGATCGCGGAGGTCCCGCAGATAGTCCACGTCGATCGCCTCTTCTCCCGCCGCGTTGCGCTTGGCGATCCGGCCGAGGCAGGCCTCGGGAGGCATGTCGAGCCACACCAGCAGGTCGGGCGTGGGCCCGTTCTCGGCGAGGGCCTCGTTGAAGCGCAGGTAGAGGTCGAACTCGTCTTCTGCCAGGGTCTTCCTGGCAAACATGCGGTCCTTCTGCCAGATGTAGTCGCTGACGATCAGCCCCTGGAAGAGGTCTTGCTGACGAATGGACTGCTGCTGACGCCACCGCTGCAGCAGGTAGGCCATCTGGGCGGGGAACGCGTAGCGCTCCGGGTCCCGGTAGAAGGGCGCGAGGAACGGGTTGTGCTCCGACGGCTCCAGCACCAGCCGCGCCCCGCGTTCCCGGGCGAGCAGGTGGCACAGGGTCGTCTTGCCCGCGCCGATCAGGCCCTCGATGGCCACGTACGTCGCCAGGGGACACCTCCGCCGGGGCCGATAACCCCACCGAGGCGCCCCCTTCAGCCGACTACTTCGCCTCGGCCACGGGCTGGGCGCCGTGGGCCTCGCCACGGGCCTGGGACGACTCGGCCTTGGACAGGAAGGTCACCCGATTCGCCATGATCTGGGTGGTCTTGCGGCGGGTGCCGTCCTCGGCGGTCCAGGTGTCGTAGACGACGGAGCCCTCGACGCAGATGAGGTCGCCCTTGTGCACGTAGCGCTGGCACAGCTCGGCCTGGGTGCCGTAGACCTTGACCCGGTGCCAGTCGGTCGACTCGACCCACTGGTCACCCTCCTTGCGGCTGCGTCCGGTCGCGAGCGAGAAGTTCGCCCACGGGGTGGTGCCGTCGCGGCTGGTGCGGAGCTCGGGATCGCGGCCGACGTGGCCGATGAGCGTGATTCGGTTCAGTCCTCGCATGACTTCCTCCTGGTTGGACATGCGCCCGGCGCCAATGCCAGCCGCATGCCAGGAGGCGATCGCGTCAGTCACGGGATCGCTCGTCGGCGGAGCCGGGCGTTCGGCGACGAACGTCGGCCCGCATCCGACACCTGTCGGTCGAGGCCACCGCGCAAGGAAGCCCCGAGCGGTTCTCCCGCGTACCGGGCGCCGGCTCAGGGTGCGGCGAGCAGCAGCGCCAGGGCACCCAGGATCGAGGCGAAGAACCCCGCCGTGCACAGCACGACCGAGGTGACGCCGACGCCCGACAGCGCGCGGTGGGCCCGCTGGGAGAGACCGTGCAAGCTGGCTTCCCTACGGATCAGGCGGAACAGCGGCCAGCCCAGGAACATCCCCAGGCCGAACAGCCCACCCGTGAGCAGGGGGTACTGCAGGGGGCCGACCTGCTCTGCGCTCCAGAACGTCGAGAACTCCGGCACCTCCGACACGACCGGCGGCGGCACGTTCAGCAGCGCCCACAGGAACAGTCCGAACAGGGCCCAGCCCAGCGCCGTCGTGCCGACCGCACCCGCAGCCGCCCAGGTCCAGCTCCGTCCGACCTTGCCCTCGTTCTCCGCGGTGAAGTGACAGGCCTCGCAGACCAGCCCGTCCGGGCCGCGCATCATCAGCCCGGCGCTGCCCTCGGTGCCGCAGGACACGCAGGTCCCGCTGCCCTCCGCGAACGTGCGCACGTCATCCGCGTCCTTGCCGACCAGTCGACCACGACGCTGCTCCGCCTCCTGGGCGGCGCGGACTCCCTCTGACCACGAACTCGACATGTTCCCCCCGTTCACAGGGAGAACATGTCCACGGCGGAGGCCTGCGGAAAGGGCCTGCCTACCGAAGGACCTCGACCTTGTCGATCACGATGTCCGTCTCCGGGATGGCGTCGAAGCCGCCCCGCGAGGTCGTGCTCTCGGCCATGATCGCGTCCACGACGTCCATACCGTCGACGACGTTGCCGAACACCGTGTACCCGGGGTCGCCCTCCTTGCCGTCGAGGTAGGTGTTGTCCTGGGCGTTGAAGATGAACCCGGCGGTGTGCTCCCCGGTCGTCTGCGACGGGATGAAGGCCACGGTGCCGCGCGTGTTCGAAGGCCCACCCACGGACTCGTTGGAGACCGGCGTACCAACCGCCTTCTCGGCGAGGTTCGTCTCGTAGACGCCGGCCTCGAAGTACAGCGGGATCTGGATGTTGTGCACCAGCGTCGCCCGCCCCCCGTCGGCGCCGTCGTAGTAGCCATCGCCCGCGTACTGGCGGAAGTTGGCCGCCGCACGGGGGACCTCGTCGTCCAGCACGTCGATGGCGATCTCACCGAGGCGGGTCGTGATCACCACCTCGTGGTTCTCCGGCCGCTCGGTGTCGGTGTCGGTGTCGGTGTCGGTGTCGATGTCGGTGGCGTCGGTGTTCCCGTCACAGCCGCCGAGCACCAGGGCCAGCAGGACAAGCGTGCGCATGAACTCTCCTCGCAGGGCAGTCAAGCCAAGTTGACCCGCCCCCGTGTCAGGGCCTTGTTCAGAGCCGATGGGCTCGACTCAGCGCCGATCGAAGACTGCCGCCAGCTGCTCGCTCCAGCACACGAGGCTGCCGTCCCGGCGCCACAGTCGGCCGACGAACGTGGTCGTGCCCCCGCCGCTGTGCCGCGTCTCCGCCCGGTAGCGGTACCAGGCGGTCGGGTCGGTCTCGGGCGCGGCCAGCAGGTGGGCGGTCCAGTGCACCGTGCTCGCGGGAAACGGCGCCGTGCCCATCGCCAGCACCGGCGCCGGCCAGGTGTCGAGCAGGCCGATGACCCCGGCGAGCCCGGTGGAGCCTGCCGAGAAGCGGCACCAGCCGTCGATGGTCGCCTCCTTGGCCCCGGAGAAGGGCATGCCCTGGTTGAAGCGGAAGTCGACGTGCTGGGTGAAGGCCGGCGTCAGGCCGGCCACGTACGGCATCGCCGGCAGGGCCTCGGGCTCCCGGCCGGGGGGCGCCTCCGCGCTGGGAACGACGAGGTCGGACTCGCGGGCACTCGCCAGGCACACGACCGCCCGGTAGCAGCGGTGGTCGGCCTGCCAGACCTCGACCTGCACGTGAGCGAGCGAGCGACCGGCGCGCAGGGTCTCGACGCGAACGTCGAAGGCGCCCGCAGCGACGGGCTCGAAGAAGCGTGCTTCCAAGCTCCGGACCGGACGATCGGGCTCGACCTGTTCGGCCAGGCGGATCGCCCCGGCGCCGAGCAGCCCGCCGAACGCGGCGCGGCCCTGCATCCAGTCGTCCGGCACCGAGCCGGTGTAGCGCCCGTCACCTGTGGGAACCCAGGTGGTCACCTCATCGAACACGGACATCTGCCCTCCGATCGGCGGGGTGGGTAACGTCCGGAGCGGTCCGCTCCCCGTCGGCTCCGGTCAGGGGTGGCCTGGCCCACCGCCAACTCCAGGTCCGGGGGTGGTGCGCCTCCCGCAGCCCGCTACCCAGGGGCCATGCTGCTCCTGACTACGCTGATCTCCCTCGCCCTCGCCCAGGATGCCCCGCCCCCCGACCCGCCCGTCGAGGAGCCGGCGCCGCCACCCCAGGTTCGCATCCTCTCCACCGGCGCGCACGGCGGCATCGGCTCGGGACAGGTGCAGTTCTCCCTCTACCGACGCGTCATGGACGGGATCGGCGAGGAGGGAGGGCTCGCCGAGGTGGTGTCGCTGCGCCCGGTACACGGCTGGCTGGTCCGCGGAAGCTGGGCGATCTCCGCCCGGGATCGCACCCTTGCCGGCACCCTGCACGCCTTTCGTGGCGAGGTGAGCTGCGACGATCCCACCCCCGCGACCCGGGTCCGCGGTGCGCGCGAGACCCTGTTCATCCCTGGCGAACAGGCCGACATGGCCCGGGCGCTGGGCCTGCGGTCCAGCGCGGTCAGCCTGCGCGACTGCACCGCCGACGGCGTCGCCTTGCAGCTCATCGGTCCGCAGCACGCGTCCCTGCCCACCTTCGAGCTCGACCAGTGGGAGACCCGCCTCGGCCTGGCCTGGACCCTCGCCGACGGCACCGCCCTGGACAGCATCGGCCGGCCGGTCGACGAGGGGACCCGCCGCTTCGGCGTGCTGCGCTCCGCCCGTGACGAGGTCGACCTCTTCGTCTCCCCCGGGCGCTTCCTCGACGGCGTCAGCAGCGTCCGCGACGGCGATCTCTCCCTGCACCGACCCACCGGACTCGCCCTGCTCACCGACCTCGCCCCGGCCGCGCTCGTGCCCGGCGACACCGAGCTCGCCGGTGGTCCCGAGGCCCTGCTCACCGAGGCGCCGGACCTGCCCTGGCTCGCCTCCAACTGGGAGTCCGACACGCCGGAGCTGCGCCTGCCCACCTTTGCGGTCGTCGAGTCCAGCGGGGGCGTCCGGGTGGGGCTCGTCGGCATCGTCGATCCGGCGATCGCCAGCCGTGATCCCCGATTCTCGAAGCAGGGCGTGCGCCTGACCGCCGCGGTTCCTGCCGCCCGCGCCGCCATCGCCGCCCTGCGCGAGTCCGAGGAGCCCGACGTGATCGTGCTCCTCACCGCGGCGCCGGGCGACGTGCTCGATCGCGTGCGCCAGGGGGTCGAGGGCGTCGACGTCTTCCTCGGCGACCGCGACGGGGACACCCGCGGGCTGGCCAGCCTGGACGTGCGCCTCCGCACCACCACCGACGAGCCCCAGGCCGGCCTGTCCCTGCCCCTCGGCGGTGCCCAGATCACCACCGCCGAGCTCTCCGCCGGACGGCTCGACCACGCTCGGGTGCGACCCCTGCCGGTCCCGCTCACGACCCCACCGGATCCGGAGACCCTCGCCCGAGTGACCCGCGTCCGCGCCGAGGTCTACCCGCCGCTCGAAGACCCCCTGCTGCCCGCGCCATCGCCCACCTCGGCGCTGACCCGGGACCAGCTCGACAAAGCCGTGTGCGAGGCCATCCTCGACGAGACCGAGGCCGACCTGGCCCTGCTGCCCGCCCTGCCCGAGGCCGCCCCCATCCCCGGCACCCTCACCGCCCTGCTGGTCGCCGATCGGGTCGCGCTGCCCGACCAGCTCGAGGTCCACCGCGTACCCGGCGATCGCTACGCCAAGCTGCTGGACCAGGCGTTCGGCACCGTGCCGATCACGTGCGGCTCCCCCCTGGGCGAGCGCTTCCCCAAGGCCCGCGGCCGGCCGATCGACGACGACCGCGTCTACACCGTGGTCACGACCGACCGCCTGCGCAGCTCCGGCACCCTCGACGGCCTGCTCTCCGGCGCCCGATCTCCGCTGCTGCTCGATCTGCCTGGCACCCGCACCTGGGACGACGCCGAGGGCAACCCGACGTCTCTGCGCAGCACCGCGGTCGCCGCCCTGCGCAGGCTGCGAGCGAAGCACGGTGAGGCGCTCCTGGACGTGCTCCTCGCCAGGACGGCCGCCGACAAGCCGCCCGAGTGGGTGCTGCGGGTGCGCCAGCTCTCCGCCCGGGTGGAGGCCTTCCAGGGCGTCGACGACGAGGCCTACGCCCAGGTCCCGGAGACCCGTGCCACCAGCCCCTCCTCGTTCACCCTGGGCACGGCCGTCGACATCGCGGTCGAGTACGGCAGCGCCCGCGCCCTGTGGGACCTGCGCGGCCGGACCCAGTTCACCCGCCTGCGCACCGCCCAGGGCGTGCAGGAGACCGCGGACGACGCCAAGCTGTCGAGCTCGGTCACCCTGCCCGGCGCCACCGTGAAGACCGGGCCGCTCTCGTTCCGACCCTTCGCCGAGGGCCTGTTGGACAGCGAGCTCACCCCGACCGAGACCGACGCCGGGGTGCAGAACCCCCGCCAGGCGGATCTCTCCCTCACCATCGGCCTCTCCGCACCGATCACCGGCCCCCTCCGCGCCCTGCGGATCGGCGCCCTGGTGCTCCAGGACCTCGCCCAGACCGACAAGCGCGCCGAGCTCGGCGGTCGCCTCGAGGCCCAGACCCGGGTGCTGTTCGGCCCTCGCCTGGTCTGGACCAATCAGCTCGACGCCTTCGTCTACGGCAACACCCCCGACCAGGACGCGTCGGACCTGAGGTTCAAGGTCTTCCTCCAGTCGAGGCTGGGCCTGCCCCTCGCCCGCTGGCTCGACCTCGCGATCTTCGGCGATGTCTTTGCCTTCTCGGGGCGCGTCGAGTCTACGCAGGCGGTCGGAGCCAGCGCCACCCTGGGCGTGGGCCTGGACATGGGCGGGGTCTTCGGCCTCTGACGTCCGGATCAGGCGGTGAGCGCCCGCGAGAGCTCACCGCGGCCGACCGGCTTGGTCAGGAAGCCGTCCATCCCCGCCCGCAGGCACGCCTCCCGGTCCTCGTCCATCACCGACGCCGTCAGCGCCAGGATCCTGCCCGGGTAGCCCTCCGCCCGCAGGCGCTCGGTCGCCTCGGTGCCGTCCATGTTCGGCATGTGGAGGTCCATCAGGATGACGTCGGGCTCCAGCTCCCAGGCGCGCTCGACCGCGACCTGCCCGTCGGGCACGGCCTCGCAGGTGGCGCCGAGCCCTTCGAGCATCCGCTGGATGACCAGGCGGTTGGTCGGGTTGTCCTCTGCCACCAGGACCACCAACCGGGCGAGCGAGTCGGCCTGCCGACCCGGTGGGTCGCGCGTCTCGGACACCGCCACCAGGGGGATGACGCAGCTGAAGACGGAGCCCACACCGATCTCCGAGGTCGCGAACAGTCGGCCCCCGTGCAGCTCGGCCAGCTGGCGGGCGATCGCCAGGCCCAGGCCGGTGCCGCCGGCGCCGCGCAGCCGATGCTCCTGGGTGTAGGGCTCGAACAGGCTGGGCAGCACCGCCGGATCGATGCCCGTGCCGTCGTCGATGACGTCGAGCCTGACCTGCCCGTCCTCGATGCTGGCGGCGACCGTGACCTGCCCGCCCTCGGTGAACTTGACCGCGTTGCCGACCAGGTTCATCAGCACCTGCTGCAGGCGCCGATGGTCGGCCTCGATCCAGCTGGGAACGCCGTCATCGACCCGGGCGACCAGCCCCGTGCCCCGCCGCGCGGCCCGCACCTGCAAGGCCCCCAGGACCCCGTCGATCACCTCGACGACGCTGACCGGCCCCAGCTCCAGCTCCATGCGTCCAGCCTCGAGCTTCCTGAAGTCGAGGATGTCGTCGACGATCCCCAGGGTCAGCTCCGCGGAGCGGCCGATGATGTCGAGGTAGTCGGCCTGGAGCACGTCGAGTTCGGTGTCGGCGAGCAGCTCGGTCGTCGCGATGATGCCGTGCAGGGGCGTGCGCAGCTCGTGGCTCATCTGACTGAGGAACTGGTGGCGGACCTGGGCCGCCTGGCGCGCGGCGTCCCGGGCGATCTCCAGCTGTTCGTTGGTCCGGTGCAGGGCCTGGTTTGCGGTCTGCAGGTCGACCTCACGCAGCTGGAGCTCGTCGGCCTGACGCTGGATGACCCGACGGAACACCTCGACGAGGCCGGAGCGCGCCTGGTGCACGCGCCAGTCGGTGGCCTCCCGACACGCCGCCACGACGGTCTCGACGTCCCCGACGGAGGCGGCGATCTCACCGAGCAGCCGCAGCGCGTCGAGGTGGTGCACCGCGCCTCGCTGCTCGCGACAGCAGGCCAACGCCCGTTCGACCTGCTCCCGAGCCACCGCCAGCTCGCCGAGGCGCAGCGACGCCTCGGCCGCCACCAGCCACGCGGTGGTCAACTCTTCGTGATCGCCGTAGGTACCTCCACTCTCGATGATGTCCAGCGCGCTCGCTCGGGCCTGGACGTAGTCCTCGTCGACCAGCGCGAGCTGGCCCCGCAGCCGCCCGGCGCAGGCCCGCAGGCGCTCGGGGTCTGGCTCGAGGTGGGCCTCGGACTCCAGTTGCTGCAGACACTCCCGAGCCAGGTGTGCCTGGTCGGCCTGGATGTGCGCCGTGCCCAGGGCCATGAGGTGCTGCACGCGGTGGCTCGACGGTCGTCCCGCCTGCTCCGCCACCTGCATCGCGCGCTCGACCAGCACGACCGCGCCCTCGGGATCGCCGAGGCCCATCATGCACCAGCCCAGGTTGGTCATCGCCTGGGCCAGCTCCGGTGCCGCGGCGGGCTGGAGCTCCGTCGAGACCGGCCGACCCACCACCGCCGTGATGGGCTCGAGCGCGGCGGACATGTGCCCCTGGGACAGCTCGATCCACCCCCGGAAGTTGAGGACCTTCATCCACAGGACGACATCCGCGGACGGCTCCACGCAGGTCGACGCGATGTCGACGAAGCGGCGGCACCGTCCGAGCTCCGATCGCCGCATGGCCGAGCGCGCCAGCCCCAGCAGCGCACGCGCACGCGCCGCCTGGTCACCAGCGGCGCGGGCCCGCTGCAGGGCCTCGACGAGCTCGGGGTCTTCGCCCGAGAGATCGGGAATCGGCGGCACGGGACCTCACAGGGATGCGACCGGTACGCAAACTACACCGATTGGTCCGTCCCTGGCGAGATCCTCCGAGCGTCACGCCACGGCGGGCTCTTCCCCGGCCGCGAGCTCCCACTTCTCGAGCTCGACCACCTTGGGCTCCAGGCGGCCCAGCTGCTTCTCGACCGCGCCCAGCACGGTCTTGCGAGCCTTGTGGGCGGCCTCGTAGCGGCCGATGCGACGCAGCCGCGCGGGCTCCTCGATGTCACGGATCAGCGAGACGAGGTCCTTGGCCGTCCGCTCGTCGTACGCTTCGATCCGCGGGGCCAGGACCGAGGCCAGCTGGGTGTCGACCGCCTTGGCGATCTTGCTGGCGACGCCCTTGTCCTCGAGCGGCTCCGTCCACTGGTCCAGCGCGCCGAGCGCCTGGAGCTGGGTGTCCAGGCTCCGCTCCGACACGGCCTGCTGCATGCGCCAGATCCGGCGGCGGGCGCGGGACAGCACGTGCTGCCGGCGGTTGTCGAGCAGGTGGGCCACTGAGTTGGCCCGGTCCTTGAGGTTGAACGGCGACTTGAGGTCCATGGAGGCTCCCTCTGAATGGTGATTCAGCGATGCCTTCGCAGTAAGCACTCGGGGGAAGTGTGGCAAGGTCTCGGGTTGTCAGGGAGTGGCGGGGCGGTCTCCAGTCCCCAGTCTCCAGTCCCCAGTCCCACGGCAGCGATGCCGGCGCGCGCACCGGGGTGCAGTGAGTGCAGTCGCCCTGCTGCGCGCAGCGACGACGCCGCCATTTCGGCCCTCCAGCTTCGTACGGACCGTTCCGGTCTTGCGACCGGCACATCTGCGCCTGAAGTGCTGCTCCCGCATGCGGACTGGAGACTGGAGACTGGAGACTGGGGACCGGGCCTCCACTCCCCC
>CALATR010001189.1 GCA_937891875.1 uncultured Pseudomonadota bacterium
CCAGCGGAACGAAGCGGAGGGGGCTGTGCATGGGGTCGAGGATAGCGGCCGAAGCGCTGATCCGCGCCTACTGCGCGCCCTCTTCCGGCGTCTCCTCATCGTCCGGCGCCGGTTCCTCGGGCTCGGGCTCGGGCTCGGGCTCGGGCTCCGGGGGCGGCGGGGGTGCTTCCTCGATGATGCTGACGTCGCGGAAGACCACGTCCTCGGCGCGGGCGACCGGCGTGACCAGGACCAGGGTGTCCGGGTCCTTCAGCGGCTTCTCCACGTCGACCGAGGCCAGCACGGCATCGGCGGCGACACCGGCCAGCCGCACCATCGCCTCGTCGATGACCTTGTCCGCGTCGGGCAGGGGCTCGCTGGAGGTGAAGTGCATGACCGCGGGACCGCGCACGCCCACGGTGCGCTCGGTGACCTCGAGGCCGATGGGGGCCTTCAGGGCGAAGCCGCGCACGTCGGTCGCCTTGGCGCCGGAGGTGGAGAAGCGGGTGCGGGACAGGCGCACGTCGAGGGGCCGGGTGGCGACCTGCTCGCCGCTGACGACGTCGACGACCTCGATGGCGCCGGCGAGATCGACCTGCAGGCGCTCGGTGGTCAGGGTGTAGGCGACGGTGACCTGCTCGGTGCACTCGGGCGGACCGCCGGCCTGGCACGGCACCTTCAGCGCGCCGGTCCCCTGCACGGGCTCGCTGGTGGGCTTGCCCTTGTCGACCTCGACGCGGGTCAGGTGGCCGCGCACCTCGAAGCGGCGGCCACGCTCGTCGGGCGGGGTCTGGGCGACCTTCGAGTCGGGGGCGAGCAGGCGCAGGAATGGGGAGCCGTGGGCGCGCAGGTGGTGGCTGAGCTGATCGACGAGCAGGATGCCGAGGTTCTCGTCCACGCCGCCTTCGACGAGGTCCTCCAGCCGCCGCACGACGACCTCGCGGGTGGCGCAGGCCCGGGCGCGCTCGAGGTCGCTGCCGAGGCGTACGTCGAAGGGCAGGGCGGTGGCCTCGGTGAGCTCGGTGACGGCCTTGCGGCAAGCGCCGAACTTCAGGGCGTGGCGACCGAGGGCGGCGTGGATGGCGGCGGCCCAGATGCGAGGATCTTCGCCGCCTCCTGCCTCGACGGCCTGGTCGTACAGATCGATGGCGTCGCGGTAGCGGTGGGCGTCGCGCGCCTCGTGGCCCAGGCGGGTCAGGGCGCGGGGGATCCGCAGCTCGCTCTCGGTCGCCTCGGGGTCGGTGGCCTCGGCGAGCCGCCAGGCGTCGAGCGCGTCCTGGTAGCGGCCATCGTCGAACGCGACGGTGCCCTTGGCGAAGAGCTTGGTGGCGGCGGCCCGGGCGACCTTGTCCCGCTCGGTCTCGGCACTGGCCGGGGGCGGTGGGCCTCCCGCGGCGGTGACGCGGCGGCCCAGGGCGAGCATGGCGTCGTAGTGGCCCAGGCTGACCAGCAGCTCGTCCTCGGCCTCCGCCTCCCGCGCCCGGTCGAGCTTGTCGGCGTACGCGTCTTCTGCGACCGCGGGCAGCAGCTCCAGCGCCTTGTCGTCCTGGGCTGCGGCTGCGGCGAGCACGACGTCGAGCGCGTTGTCGTAGTCGCCGCTCATGGTGAGGCTCTCGACCGTGCGGGTCAGGGACGGTCCGCAGCCGGTGAGCAGGAGCAGCAGGGCAAGGGTGCGCATGGGGCCTCCGCGCCGAGCCTACCGCGGACGGGCGTGCGCACGCTGTCGGCGGGCTTCCGCGCCTATCTCGCCAGCCGTACACCCACGGTGACGGGCACGCTGCCGACGACGATCGAGTCGCCATCGCCGTCCTCGTCGAAGGCGCCCAGGCGCGGGCGCACGGCCACGAACACGGTGAGCACGTCGGTCGCGCGCACGCCGGTGCCCACGTCGCCGAGCAGCGAGATCAGGTACCAGCCATCAGGAGCGTAGCGGTCGTCTTCGGCGGGGGCGACGTCGACGATCGCTCCGGCGCCGAACCAGCCCACCCAGCGGCGGTGACGGGCCTGGACCAGCCCGCCGGCTCCGGCTCCCAGCACCCAGCGGCCACCCTGCTTGTCGGCGAGGCGCCCCGCCTCGGTGAGCACGAAGGCGCCCAGCCCGCGGGCCGTGCCGGTGCGGCGGACGGTCGAGCCGGAGAGGGAGAGGGTGGTGGCGACGCGGCCGTCGAGGGCGTCGTAGAGCGGATGGGAGCCCACGCCGAGGCCGACGGCCAGCTCGTGTCCGGGGCCGACGATCCGGTGGGTCAGGTCGTCTGTGGTGTAGGCGCGGCCCGGTCGCAGGCGGGTACGTCCGTCGAGGATGACCTCGTCGGTGGCGGCGTCGACCAGGGTCAGGCGGTGGGTGCCGGCGGCGACGGGAAGCGTGCCTGGCAAGCCGCCTTTCGCCCGTCCGTCGACCAGCAGGCGGGTGCCGCCTCGGTCGGCCCCGTCCTCGCCCAGCAGGTAGATCAGCGAGCGGTCGGTCCGGCGGCGGTCGGGATCTCCGGACAGCACGACGTCCGCCTCGCCGACGGCACGGAGGAAGACCTCGGGTACCTGGGCGCCCCGGGTCCAGGTCCGGGTGCGCTCGCGGGCGTGCAGGTGGGCCTCCCAGGCGGTGACGACCCCGTCCTGGTCGAGATCCGCCTCCTTGGCCTCCCAGCCCAGCGCCTCCAGCAGGTGGTGGGTGTAGACGCCGTGGCCCAGCCGATCGTCCTCCAGCGCCGGGCGCCCGGGGCTGGTCGCGTGCAGGTGGATCTCGCCGGCGTCGAGGTCCGCCGGCGTGGTGCGTCCGATCACGTTCTCCGCGGATTCCGAAGGTGCACCCGGACGAACCACCGACTTGCCGTCGCCGGAGAAGCACGCGTCCAGGATCAGCGCCTTGCGCACGGGGGCGCGGTCGCCGAACCAGTCCTCCAGCGCCTCCAGGTCGATGGCGGTGGCCTCGAGGTGGCCGGCCCGGCTGTCGGTGGTGAGCAGGAAGCGGCGCCAGCGCTCGCCGTCGGGCACGCGGCTGCCGTGGCCGGAGTGGTAGAGCACGAGGGTGTCCTCGGCGCGGAGGACCGCAGTCGTCTGGCGCAGGGCGGCGAGCAGCTGGTCGCGGGTGGTGCGCTCGCCGTCGACGCGGATGACCGGGTCGAAGCCCGCGGCGACCAGGCGCTCGGCCACGGCATCGGCGTCGTGCCGGGCGTGGACGAGGTCGGGGAAGGCGGGATCCTCGTAGTGGTCGACCCCGATGACGATCGCGACCCGGGCGGGCTCGAGGGCGGCGTCGAGCGCCTGGGCGGTGGTGGGGGCCGGGGCGAGGCCGCGCGCACGGAGGTGCTTCGCCGGGCCGCAGGCCACGACGACGAGGAGCACCAGCAGCGGCCAGAGCGCCCTCACTGCCATCGCACCTCCAGGTCCTGGTGGGCGCAGGGCCCGCCGCTCTCCGGGCAGAGGCGCACCCGGTAGGTGGCGGGCCCGGCGCCGTGATCGGTGGTCCAGCCCAGCGGGGTCTCGCCGCCAGGCGTGGTCGTTCCCGCGGGCACGGTGGCGTGGAACACGGGGGTCGTGGCCCCGTCCCGCCGCTCGATGATGTCGAGCTCGCCGGGCACGTCGCTGCGCACGCGGAACACGAGCTGGGACGACAGCGGCGTGCGTCCGTCGGCGCCCAGGCGCTCGGTCTGTCCGTCCGCCGCGACCACCGCGACGTCGATCCGCAGCTCGGGCGCCACGCCCACCCCCCGGGCACGGAGCGGGTCGTCGTTCGTGGCAGGAAGCAGGAGGAACGCCATCGATGCGGCAGCGAGCCCCGCCGCGGCGCCCCCGCCGATCCAGAACCAGCGCGAGGGCACCGCCGGGGGGGCGGCGGTCGGCGCTGCACGCTGGGATCGGACCCGGTGCACGTCCGCCAGGGTCGGCGGCGTCACGGTCGGGCGGGTCAGGCTGGCGGCGTGTTCGAGGGGGTCGGTCATGGAGCCTCCTCCTGCTGGACGTGGTCGCGGATCAGGCGCCTCGCGTAGGCCAGGCGGGAGCGGAGCTGGGTCGGGGTGATGTCGAGGATGGCGGCGGCGTCCTCGGTGGTGAGGCCCTCGTCGTAGACGAGTCCGATGGCGGCCTTGTGCTTGGTCGGCAGGCGCTCGATGGCGTCCGCCAGGCGATCGCGGTCTTCTCCGTCGGTGACGCGCTCTTCGGGGGTGATGCTGGTGCGCGGGGCGGCGCCGAACAGCCTGCGGACCCGAACCCAGCGGGTGCGGCGGCGGAGGCGGTCGATGCACAGGCGGTGGGTGGTGGTGTAGAGCAGGGCGCGCAGGGAGCGGCCGTGGGCGAAGCGCCCGTCGACGACCCGGAGGAACGCGTCCACGCACACGTCGCGGGCCTCCTCGGGATCGCCCAGCAGGCGTGCGGCGTAGCGGGTCAGCCCGTCGCGGTGACGCAAGAAGAGCAGGTCGAACGCCGACTCGTCTCCCGCGCGAAAGCGCTCGAGGAGCTCGTTGTCTTCCGGGTCGGCGGGGGTGGCGTTCATCGGGTGCGGCGTCGCCTCCATCCCATCAGACCCACCAGGACGAACCCCGCGGCGGGGATGACGCCTCCGGTGCCTCGGCAGCCCACGTGCACGCCCTCGCTGCCGCCGTCGTCGCCCGTGTCGCCCGGACCTCCTCCGATGTCGGTGTCATCCGTGTCGGGGCAGGCGAGGTCTACCCCATCACAGTCCTGATCGATGCCGTCGTCGCAGATCTCTTCGGCGCCGCTGAAGATCGTGTCATCGAGCGGGTCGCAGTCGCTGTCGGAAGCCTCGCCGTCCCCATCGTCGTCCACGTCGACCCGGTCCTGCTGCCCGTCGCCGTCGGTGTCGCCGTTCACCTCGTCGGCGTCGAGGATGCCGTCACCGTCGGAGTCGGTGTCGAGGTAGTCGGGGGTGCCGTCGCCGTCGGTGTCCACGTCCCCCTCGACGCTGGTGAGGTAGCCATCGCCGTCGTCGTCGGGGTCGATGCGGTCGATGTCCCCGTCGCCGTCGCTGTCGGTGGCTGCCTCGTCGGCGTCGAGGATGCCGTCGCCGTCGGAGTCGGTGTCGAGGTAGTCCGGGGTGCCGTCGGAGTCGGTGTCCACCGTGGCGTCACCCTCCTCGCGGGTCAGGTGGCCGTCGCCGTCGTCGTCGGAGTCCAGCCGATCGTCCGTGCCGTCGCTGTCGCTGTCGGCGTCCAGCTCGTCCTCGTCCAGGACGCCGTCGTCGTCGGAGTCGGTGTCGACATAGTCGGGGGTGCCGTCGCCGTCGGTGTCCACCGTGGCATCACCCTCGTCGATGGAGGGGATGCCGTCGCCGTCGTCGTCCTCGTCCAGCCGGTCGACCAGGCCGTCGCTGTCGGTGTCGCCGGGTCTCTCGTCCTCGTCCAGGACCCCGTCGCCATCGGAGTCGGAGTCGAGGTAGTCGGGGGTGCCGTCGCCGTCCGTGTCGACGCTTCCCTCGATGCGGGTGGACACCCCGTCGCCGTCGTCGTCGGCGTCTACCCGGTCGTCCTTGCCGTCGCTGTCCGAGTCCCGGTCGAGCTCGTCCTTGTCGAGGACGCCGTCGTTGTCGGAGTCGGTGTCGAGGTAGTCGGGGGTGCCGTCGCTGTCGCTGTCGACCGTGCCTTCGCTGCGGGTCGAGAACCCGTCCCCGTCGTCGTCGGAGTCGTGGGTGTCCGGTTCGCCGTCGCCGTCGGTGTCCCCCGACGCCTCGTCCTTGTTGAGGATGCCGTCCCCGTCGATGTCGGGGTCCAGGTAGTCCAGGATCCCGTCCCCATCGGTGTCGCTCGGACTCAGGCAGTCGTCCACCTCGTCGGCGTCGAGGATGCCGTCGGAATCGGAGTCGGTGTCCAGGTAGTCGGGGGTGCCGTCGCTGTCGGTGTCGACCGTGCCGTCGCCCTC
>CALATR010001190.1 GCA_937891875.1 uncultured Pseudomonadota bacterium
ACACGGCGTCGGTGGATCCGTCGGTGTACGCGAGGCACACCAGCGCCTCGGCGGACTCCACGACCGCCACCGCGGCGGCGAGGGACCCGGCGCCCAGCACGCCGACGAGCACGGCGAGGATCAGGACGATCGGTGTGAGGTCCAGGACATCACCGTCCACGCTGACCTCCTCGCCGCTCTCGCATCCGCCGGCGGGCCGCGCGCCGCTCGAGCTGCCTCCGGCGGCGGACCGTCTGCACCCGCTCCCAGGCCCACCCGATCAGGATCAGGGCACCCCCGAGCACGACCGTCACGCCGAGCGGGATCAGCAGGCCCAGGCCGATCTCGGCGAGGTCGCTCAGCAGGCCCAGGTGGCTCTCGCTCAGCACGCCGCACCTCGCCGGCGGTCGGGTACGGTGTTCGCAGCGAGGAGGGCCCCATGGGCAAGCTCACCGAGGAGATCGCCACCTACAACCGCGTGCTGCCCGAGCTGCTGCCCGACCAGGTCGGGAAGTGGGCCGTCGTGAAGGGCGCCGAGCTGCTCGGGGTGTTCGTCGACCTGGGCGATGCGTTCGACGTCGTGTACGCCCACGGTGGCCCCGACGTGTGCCTCGCGCGCGAGGTCGTGGATCCCACGGATCCCCCGGTCTTCCTCGCCCCGTTCCTGTACGTGCCGCCCACGCAGGCGACCTGACACAGGGTGTGTCGGCGCGTTCGGCGCCGGCGACCGGCCGCCGCGGGGCCGCTGGTAGCGTTCAGTGCCGCTTGAACCTGAGCAATGGAGCTGCACATGCGCGCACTGATCGCCGGACTCCCTCTCCTCATCGTCGCCGGATGTACGACCTACACGGACGGCCGCCTGATCGGCTGCCACGCTGCCGAAACGCTCGGCACGCAGCTCGGGATCGAGGACGCCGAGGTCTGCTTGCCCTTCAACGACGGCGTTCCGCCTCTCCAGGATCCTCGGACGAAGGTGGAAGAGGGGTACGTCGACGGGTTCGAAAGCTGCTACCTCGACGCCTACGCCGATGGGTACGACTCCGTCGACACCAGCGGGTGCGAGTAGCGGGGGGCGTCCCACGTCAGTCCCCCTGCAGGGCATGAAGCGCGACACGGACCAGGGCGACCTGGAGTTCCGCGGGCGGCAACCCGACGAGGCGAGACCCCTCGATCAGGCCCGCTGCGATCATCCCGCGTGCGACGTCCGTTGGTCGATCTAGGCAATGCGTGAGGAGTTTCGCTTGCAAAACGACACCGGGTCGGCTTCGACCCGACTCAAGCGCGTACACGTGACGGTAGGAACAACCCAAGCTTGCTGCGAAGTCCTTCGCAGGTTGTGTGCCACGCACGGCGGCGATTAGTGGTCCGGCAGACGAACGCATCTCTGACCCCGACGTCGCGAGGCTATCTTGAGTCTGAAGGAAAGGCCAGACCTTCTCAAGGAACAGATCGATGAGATCGTCCTTGTGCTCAAGGTTCGTCGCGAGGAACGGCAGCTCTCGAAGACGGAGCTTGCAGACCTCATCGGGCGCAGTGTGCCCACAATCACGAAGATCGAAGGGCGGCACGTCGGACTGTCCTTGGAGACCCTGCTCTTGCTGTGCGACGCTCTCGGCCTCCGCCTGACGTTGGAGTCGGAGGAGGACGTCGCGGTCCGCAACCGGTTTGACGCGGAGCTGCCGCGATTGCTGGACGTGTACCTGCGCCTTGACGAGTTCGACCGGGGCCGGCTTCTCGGTCAGGCGTTGGAGATGTACAACAACACCGAGGAGCGCGGGCGATGAGCAATGTCGGAGTCGATGCGGGCTGCAGTCCCCAGGTGTGGGACAGCCATCTCCAGCAGCTGGTCAACGAGCTCTGGTGGGCATCCGAGAGCCCAGCGGGTCACGGGCAGTACGTACTGACGGATGCCCAGTTCAATCAGTGCATCGGCCAGCCGGACGTTCCTTCGTTCGTCGCGGCGCTCCCACCGAATGGCCAGGTCTGGTACCAGTCCCTCGATCCCGACGCACAAGAGGGGATCTTCCGGTCGTCACAGGTGCAGCAGCCGATCTAGTTCAGCGAACCGGAAGGGCGTCCAGCACCTGGAGCATGGAGTCGACGGCGCAGCGCTCGGCCTGTCCCACCAGCACCGACAACACGGCGACGTCGACGACCTCCTGACCGCGTGACGGCCTCGATTCCTCCCTGATCATGCATGCCGCGATCCACCGCTCCTGGACTGCGTGCAACTGGTCCGCATCCACTTCCACGCCGCAATCCTGCGCAGCGTGCAGGATCTCGTGCTGGAGGTGGAGGCACTCGACCGCGTTGGCGCTGAACGCGAGCCAGAACTCCCGGGAGGTCACGGGCGGGTCCATCGTTCTTGCAGCGAGCGCAAGCCTGAGTTCCCCGCCAGCTCGCGGCTCTGCCGCCCTCCACACCGCCCGCTGGAGGTTGAACTCGCGCAACAACTCCGCTCGCTTGTGCCTCAAGGCGGCCAATCGACCGAGCGCCTCTCCGTGCATCCCCCCTCCTTGAAAAGTAAACTTGTTGATCCTCAAGCAAGTCGTAGTTATCGTGTGGCACGAACGGCGCAACTGCCACTGCGTAGCGTAGCGCAGTACCGACGGTTGCCCCGTTTCAGGGGATTTCTCGATGCGACGACTGCTCGAACTGCTGACCGAGATCTGGAACGAGCTGACCCGCATCCGCGAGCTCCTCGAGGCGCCGCCCCAGCGGATGACGGACCAGGAGCTCTGCCTCCACTTCCAGTGCAGCGATCGCCACCTGCGCGACCTCATCCGCGACGCCGGCGATATGGCCTACGCCCTGCCCGGCGCGCCCGACAACATCGGCACGAAGGACTCGCCGCGCCGGCGTTGGGACCCGAGGACGGCCCACACGTGGTTCGCCGCGGCGCAGCAGATCCGCGCGTCGAAGCGGTGCCTCGCCCGGGACGGTGACAAGGACGGCGGCGACACGGGCGAAGAGAAGCCGGCCGCCGGCGAGCCGGCCCCGATGCGTACCACGCGCCAGCCGAAGCGGCGCCCGCCACCCAACAAGCGTCTGCCCAAGCACGTTTCGGCCAGCCAGGCCGCGAAGGAGGCCGCTGCGCGGGTGAGGCCACCCAGCTGATTCGCGGGGCGCGTCGGTCGTCTGTCGTCCCCCCAGTACTTCCTTCGAGGGACGACCGACGGCGCTCCACCTCTGCCGGGCGCCTCACTCCGGGGCAGCCAGTGCGCTCGAGGACGCCCGGCCTCACCTCCGCCCCGGATGGAGTTGGCATGTTCCCGATCTACGCGGTGTCCCTCGACACCGAGCTCTTCCTCTTCCTCGACGACGGCAAGGCCATCGAGAAGTGCCAGGAGCTCGAGAACAAGGAGGAGGAGTGGGAGCTCTACGAGTGCCGTGAGCAGGACCTCGGCACCGACCTCTTCCTCACCGAGCGCCGGATCCTGGCGTTCGACCACGTCGACGACGAGCTCGCGCCCAACTTCGTCTGGTGCGAAGGGTGAGCCGGCCCATCCACGAGGTGCTCCCCGACTTCCCGGACACGCGGATGGGTCAGGAGCTCGAGGACTACGCGCGGGGCGCGCGCCTGCGGCTGCCGACGGAGCCGCTGCCCGTCCGCGCGATGTTCCTGCTGGGCTCGGCACTGCAGGGCGAGACCGTCGGCGACGTGATCGCGGACCTCGACCAGCTCGACGCGCTCCTCGACGAGTGGCGCGATCAGCTCTCCAGGCTCGACCCCACCGTCGAGCTCGGCGACCAGGTCGGCCAGGCCAACCGGGACGAGCGCAGCGCCGACGAGCGGCAGCGGATCGGCCGCGGGACGACTCGCCACCGGGCGTTCTCGTCGCTGCGCGCGGTGCGGTCGTGAGCCCCGCGGAACGCGAGGCCGCCGTCGAGCAGCTGCTCCAGCAGGCCCGGCTGTACGGCGCGCCGGACAAGGTCGTCGACCAGCTCCGCGCGGAGTTCCGCGAGCTGCTCGCGGAGCTCGCCGAGGCCCAGCGGGCGGGAGGGCTGGCCGATGTCGGATGAATCGACGAAGAACGCCGAGAACTTCGGTCTCCACGACGACGCGTCCGACGACGACGTCGACACCCGCGCGGTGTTCCGGATCGCCGACAAGACCCGGGACCTGACCACGCGGTGCGCCCGGTGCAAGCGGGCCCACCTGCAGGCCGACCGCTGCCCGCACTGCCGCTACCCGGGCGAGGCGGTCCGGATCGCCGCCACCGCGATGCCGGCGCTGAAGTCGTGGACGCTCACGAACCTGTCGCTGCACGCGGTGATGTCCGGCACGGGCGCCTGGCACCTGATGTGTCCGGACTGCACGCGGATCCCCGCCCAGCTGTCCAACCCCGCGGTGTGCTTCGTGCTCACCGACGAGCAGCTCGCGTACGCGAAGGGCGTCAAGGCCCGGTGCGATCGCTGCGGGGAGCCGGCGTCATGAGCACGAACAGCGACCGCGACGAGATCGTGGAGTGGTTCCACGCACAAGGCCGCTGGGTCCCCGTCGAGGACTTCATCGCCGCGTGGAAGGACCGCCTCACCGCCAGCCAGGGACGCACCGACCTGCGGACCCTGGTCAACAGCGGGCGGCTGTTGCAGCGTAAGGACGGGCCGCGACCGGGCCAGGGGCGGCAGCGGTTCCGGAGCTCGTACCGGACCCCCAGCAAGGCGGCAGCCCGGCCCGCCGGCGACCCGGACCTGAGGCTGTTCTTCGAGCTCCACTCCGGCAAGCAGCCGGGGAGGGTGGGGTGAGCCGCCGCCCGATCCAGAACGGGAGGATGGACCACATCCGCAGGACGCGCGGCGTGCCCGCCAAGCGCGGCATGCGGGTGGAGGTCAACGGCAGCAAGGGACAGATCGCCAGCGCGCGGGGTGGGTACCTCTACGTCCGGTTCGACGGCGGCCGCTGCAGCGTTCCCTGCCATCCGACCTGGCGTGTCGTCTACTTCGACGACGACGGGAACGTCCTGCACGACACGAGGTCGTCATGAGCGTCCCCGAGCTCCGGAAGATCAAGGGGTGGCCCGGCTACTACGTGACCCAGGAAGGGCGCGTCGTCAGCACGCACCGATGGCCGCCCATCGAGCTCGAGCCGCATTACCACCAACGGACCGGCCACATGCGCGTGAGCCTGTGGAGGTGCGGCTTCCGGCGGCATCACTACGTGCACACCCTCGTCGCACAGGCGTTCATCGGCGAGCGCCCGAGCCCGGAACACGAGGTGCTGCACAACGACGGCGACCCCTGGAACAACTCCGTCTCGAACCTGCGGTACGGCACGACCCGGGAGAACGCCCAGGACCGCGAGCGCCACCGCCGCCAGCGCCTCGGCCTGGTCGACGAGCTCGATGAGGATGGGTTGCCCCCGTACGTCCCTGACGCCGTGCTGGGGTTCTGATGGGCTGGGTCCAAGATGGGTGCGAGGAGCACGAGGGCTGGATCGTGGCCTACGTGCTCGAGGCGAGGGCCGATCTCGACGCCACCTGGCATCGCGAGCTCTCGGCAGCGCAGGGTGACAACGAGCCCTGCGACCAGGTCGCCGGCGTGGGGGCGGCGTGCGCGTGCGGCTGGCGATCCCAGCGGTTCGACGTCTACAACTACGAAGGGACGTCCCGGGTCGTCTACTGGCCGTACACCGTGCACTCCCGGACCTCGGCGCGGCTGGCGCCGACGGTGGCGTTCGGTCCGGACCGCGATCCGCTCCCATGGGGGGAGCTGGAGACGCTGCTCCACAGCAGGTGGACCGACCACGTCCGCCGACACGGGAGGTCGGCGTGAGCCACCCGATCGACGAGGCCGCCGCCGCCCTGGACCACGACGAGGCCGTCCGGCACCGCGAGTACCTCGAGCGCTGGGCCTCGATGGTGCTGGGCCACGACCCGTCGGACAACGAGCTCCGCCGCGCGCGGATCATGCTCGACAACCGCATCCGGCAGACGGGCGCCCTGGTGCCCGACGTCTGGCAGCCCCCCAACCGGGACAAGCCGGTCACCGTGCCCTGCAGTCGCTGCCGGGCTGACCGGGCCTGCAAGTGGGATGGGTGGGCACCAGGTGGCGGGACCTGGGTGAAGCCGGCTCCGTGCGACGGCCTCGAGTGCGGGTTCCTCGGCCAGCCCGACCCGATCGTGCCGACCGTCCGCGGCCTCGAGCAGATGATCTCCGACCTCCGGAGCGAGGTGTGGGCGTTCCACCGGATCGACCAACGCTACGCCGTCTACCGGGCCCAGGAGCTCGGTGCCCTGCTGGCGTTCGTCCGGACCCTCGAGGCGATCGCCTTGGACGGTGACCAAGCCTCCCAGGAGCTCGCCCGAGCAGCCCTCGCCCTCGAGGCCGAGCTCCTGGCGCCGCGCATGCTCACCGCTCAGCCGGAGTTCGACCTCGAGGCCATCCCCAACGAGGACGACGAGACCGGGCCCTACCCGGAGCTGGTCGAGCCTGACCCGGGTCCCGGGCCGACCTTCGTGCTCGGCAAGGCGCCGAAGCGGGGGCGGAAGTGACGTCGCTGGCCACCTTGCGAGGGCTCCGTGGCGAGCTCGCCCTCGCGCGCATCGCCCTCGAAGCCGCGGAGCGTGCGCACGACGCGTTCCGCGAGTGCCCGTGCTGCTTCGGCACCCACGATGATCCGGCAACGCCCTGCGTCGTGTGCGGCGACACCCGGAGCGACAAGCAGGCCCGGTGGCGGCAGATCCACATGTGCCAGGTGCGCCTCAGGGAGGCCGCCAACGCGCTGCTCGACGGCTGGGACGCGTGGGATCGGCGCGCGAAGGGCCCGACCAAGGTGGAGCCGCGATCGCTGCTCGGCCAGGTCGCCGAGGAGTCCGGGACATCCGAGCCTGGGCATCCGCCGCCGGTTCTCACTTCGGCGGGCTGGGTCGACTACGCGTCAGACTCCGACCACGTCGCGCCGGACGACGAACATGAGGGTTAGGGGCCGGTTCTCCACAAGTCCGGTGCCGGGGTCCGGCCCTGCGGTTCTCTGCGACCGCTACCGCCCCGCGCCGGCCGCTGTACCGTGGCAGCGATGCACGGCACCTCGTGCGGCGGGAGGGCAGAGGCACCCCCGCTCGCGCGCCAAGCAAGGTGCCGATCAGGGCCGACCGGGCGCCAGAGCCCGGGAGGGGTCGTCGGGGGTGACGCCAACCACCCCCGGCGGCTCCGCTTGGGGGCGGTCGTGAGGACCACGATCGCACCGATCCTGGCGAGCGTGCCGCCCTGCTGGTGCGGCGAGGAGGCCCCTCACTGCGACGACGACCCGTACTCCCGCACCTGCGGCGGCACCGGCACACTGTACTGCTACTGCGGCGGGGACCAGTGCGTCTGCCACAACCACGGCGAGGTCGACTGCCCAGGGTGCGGCGACTGCGCGGGCGAGGACGAGCCCTGGTCGGACGATGACGACGTCACCGATGACGGGTGGCCTTCATGGAGGATGCCGTGATGCGCCCTGACGGGTTCTGGGTCCGCGGACGGAGCTGACCTGGCCGGAGGTGATCGCCGCGCGGCTGCAGGCGGTGGAGCGTGGTGCCCACCTGGTCGTGATCGGCCACGAAGAGGAGAGCGACAAGCTCGTCCTGCACGTCGGACCACGCGGATGACGCCGGCGCGGCCGGAGCCGGGCGAGCGCCTGGTCGTCGAGCAGCGGGTGCATCGCCGCGCCACCCTGGACGACCACTGGCGACCCGTGCCCGAGCGCACGGACGTCTTCCGTGCCGTGCTCACTGTCCGCTTCGCCTACCGCAACGGCCGGATCGTCGGGCGCCTGCCGGACGGACGCGAGCTCCGGTTCCATGCCAACGGCAGCCTCGACGACTGGGACCAGTTCGCCGGCCGGGTGTTCATCCGGCGTGTGCGATCACGGGGTTCGGTCCGGTGGATGCGCGCAGACGGCGAGGACGCCCGCCGGGTTGAGGCGTGACGTCGCGACCTGGTCGGCCCGACGCGTCGCGCGCCGGCGAGGCCGACGTGTCTGTGCCGGCGAGGCGCGACGCGTCGAGGGCGGCCGCACACGACGCGTCGCCGGAGTACTCGCGCGACGCCTGTGCGTGGTGCCGCAACCCCATCCCCGAGGACGCCCGCAGCGACTCGATCACCTGCTCGCAGCGGTGTCGTCAGGCCCGCTGGCGGTTCAACCGTCAGGTCGAGCAGCTCGAGGCCGCGGCCCAGCCGAAGCGCCTGGCGATCGCCGATCCGCCATACCCCGGGCTGGCGTTCTACTACCGCGACCACGTCGACTACGGCGGGGAGGTCGACCACGCGTCGTTGCTGCAGGAGCTCGACGCGTACGACGGGTGGGCGCTGTGCACGTCGGCCCAGGCCTTGCCCGCGGTGCTGTCGCTGGCCTCGAGCTACGACGGCTGGCGCGTGGCGGCCTGGGTCCGGGGCTCGCGCGCCGGCGAGTCGACGGGACCGCTCTCGAGCTGGGAGCCGGTGGTCTACAAGCCCGCGCGGTCGGTGGTCTCCGGCGACCAGCCCGACGACGCGCTCGTCTTCACGGCCAGGCCGAGGACCACGGACCCGCGGCGGGTGATCGGGGCGAAGCCGGCGGCGTTCGCGTCGTGGGTCTTCCAGCTGCTCGCGGCCCGCCAGGGCGACGAGCTCGACGACCTGTTTCCGGGGTCGGGCGGGATCGGGCGGGCGTGGAGGGCGGCGTGCGCGACAGGGTGAGCGTCCACGTCCTGATCCTCCGGACGCTTCCCGCGCTCGTCGACGTCGTCCGCGGCGCGTTGCCGGAGCTCGTGCTGTTCGACCTCGAGCCGTACGAGCCGTGTCCGGAGTGCGGCTACTTCACGCGCGCGACCGACCCGCAGCACCACCCGAGCTGCTCACGATGTGCGACGTGTGCCGCGACGTCCGTCTACCCCTCTCGGCGCCTGCGCTTGCGCCGCTACTCGCTTGATGTCCCCGACGACGCGGACTGCCCGTCGCCCTCCGGGGTCGAAGCGGATTCCGTACCGCGTCGACCCTCGGGCACCTCTACTTCCTCCGATTCCGCTTCACCGTCACCCGATTCACCTTCGCGTCCGCGAGGTCGCGGCGGGTGAGCCGGTCGATCCGGCGGTCCTTCCCCGACGACCTGAGGAGCGTCGTCACCCGGGTCTGGCGGGCCTGCCGAGGCTCCGTCCGACGACTTGTCGTCGGGAGCTCCGTCATGAGTTTGTCCATGTCCTACCTCCGAGATCCGCATGGTAACGCGTTGATCGATGAAGTGGCGAAATCCCTCGACGCGGGTGCGCTCCAGATCAATCGGATGGCGCACCCGACCAGGAAAGAGCTCCTTTGCCTCGTCGCGATCGATGACGAAGCCGTGGCTGGGGTAGTCGATGATGAGGCGGTCCAGCGTCTCCTCGTCCGTGATGCCGTGGTCTCCTGAGATCAGCCGCCATCCATAGTCCGCTCCGATCAGGTTCTTCCGGACAATGGACGCCACGTGCAGCGGGTCGATTTGGCCATAGATTGGTGAATGAAGCCCGACAACCAGCCTGGCAGCCGCGTCCGCGGCCAGCTGGGTCGACATGTTCGCCCCGAGCTTGAGCTCCATGAACACCCTGCGGTAGGCGTCCAGGGACCAGTTCAGCAGCGCGCGGAACGCAACACCGGGGTCGTTCCCGGATCGGCGCTCCAGCAGCTCGTTCTTCATCGGAAGCTGAATGTCCAGTGGACCGAGCTCCGCCTCTCCGAACATCACGAGTTCGTCAGCACCCAGGGTCATCAGGGTGCCCGCGCTCTTGCAGTCCCCCCACAGCACCACGATGACCTTGTCGTAGGCGTGGTGCAAGGCGCGCATCATTCGGTACGCCACGTCGGGGTCGCCGCCGAGGGTGTGCAGGTACAGCTTGCACACGTTGCGATCACCCGGCCTGTCCGAGATGGCCTGGAACATCACCATGTCGCACGGCGTGTCGATCGGACCGATCTGGACGTACTCGTCGAAGTCTTCCATGCGCCCCCCAACGTTGGCTTCGGGCGACCCTAGCACGAGTACTGACGACTGGTCGACCCGTTGCCCGCCGCTAATCGCCGGCTGCGCCATCCCGGATGAGGCGCCGCAGGCAGTCCTGCCGAGACTCGTCCGCGCGGAGCTGGCCGTCGAGGAGCTCGAGCTCGCTGTCGTGCAGCGTCAGGCACAGGCTGACGGACCTGCGCCGGCCACCGCGCTTGTTCGTCGGCCGCGCGAGCTCCGTGGGGGGAGCCGGATCCACGGGAAACGCCTTCCTCCTCTTCCGGACCGTGGTCAGCTGGCGGTCGCCCAGCGCCCAGTGTCTGCGTCCGGACTCCTCGGCCAGGTCGTCGGCGCGGCGCTTGGCGTCGCCGATGTTGTCGAGCTCCTCGACAACTTCGAGGGTGTAGTAGTCGACGACGTAGAACGACCCGACGTCCGCGCGGTTGGAGGATGTGGTCATCGCCGCCGGAGCTCCAGCACCTTCGCTCCCTGCATGGCCGGCACGTTCGCAACGGCCTCCCGCAGCGGCAGCGACCACGTGTCGACGTAGGCGTGGTCCGCTCCCCGATCGCCGCCGACGAGCGCCTGGCGCACCTCGTACGACACGCCAGTCTGGGCGAGGCCGGCCTTCCAGCACGCGCGGAACGCATGCAACGGACGGCGGCTGCGCCCGGGCGGGTTCCACACGTCGGCGCGCGCCTCGCCGGCCGCTTCAGCCGCCTCCCACGCGGGCACGGCGAGCCGATACGCCCAGTCCCGGCGATTGTGGACCTTCAACTCTGCTCGCCACGTGACCTCCCAGCCGGAGATCGAGTCCGCGACGCGCTCCCAGCCGAGCAAGCTCTCCCGGAGGGGCTCGGCGATCGGCGCCGACCATCCCCGCCGCTCCCGGGACGTCTTGGCCCCGGGATCGTTGGGCCGGACGTACAGGACGTTGCGCTCGAGGTCGACAGCGTCCCACCGCAGCGCCACGCACGTCGAGTAGCGGAGCCCGGTACAGCGGGAGATCCACAGCGCCCTCGAGGCGGGACCCCATCCGCCCTCGAGGTCGACCAGGTGGCGGATCGCCGCGTCTGCCTCGGCCCAGGTCGGGCGGGGCGCTTCGACCGCGGTCCGGGTGGGTAGATCGGAGAGCTTGCGCGGGGAGGGGACGCCGGGGAGCTCCTCTTCGTGCATCCAGGCCCACCACCGCTCCACGTTGCGCACCCTGCCCGTCGCGGTGGGCGCGGCGCACTTCCGCACCTCGCGGAACTCGCGGAAGACGTCGCGCAGGACCTCGCGGGAGAGCAGCGTCGCCGGCGCCGGCGAGTCGGGCCGGACGCCCATCACCTTGTACGCGACGTCGACCGAGGTCCCAACCGCGGCGAACGTGCTCGCGCTGCGCTGCAGGCGCACCAGGTGCTCGAGGTAGAGAGCGTAGCCGTCCCGGAGGTCGGTCACCTGGCGCGCGCTCGCCGGCGTCCATGGGCGACCGAGCGCCGTCGCCTCTTCAACCTCGCGACGGAGCTGGTCGGCGGAGCGCTTGCTCGGACAGCTCCGCTGACGGTTGGTCCGGATCGGCCGGCCTCGCTTGTCCACGCCGACCTGCTCACGCCAGCGGACGATCCAGCTGTCCCCTCTCCGGTGCACGCTCGCCATGGGCCCCTCCAGCAGGGCTCATGTTCGCACAGTGTTCGCAGCTTGAGGAGAGGAAACCACAAGGAGTCCGCGTTTGACGGTCTCCTCTTGGTCCTGCCCGGGTATCAAGGCGCACGAGGGCGGGGCACGCCCACCCCCGAGAATGCCGTCATTGCGCGCTCCACCGTGCCGCCCTGCCGACTCTCGCCACCCCTCGCCGGACAACCGGTGTTCGCGCTGGGTTCGCACCCCGGAGGGCGGTCAGACCCGGCGTTCCCGCAGGCTCGCGACGAGAGCCTCCGCCACCTCGAGCGCCTCCGGAGCTGACTCCTGGTCGACCAGGAGGACGAGCTCCGTGTCCTCCTCGAGCAGCCCCTCGTTCAGCGCCCATTCGTTCACGCCGGCGGCCGTACAGAACGCCGACCAGGCGCCCAGGTCCATCACCTCCCTGGCCGTGGTGGTGATCGCGACCTTCACCGCGCCCGCCAAATCGCCGCACACAGGTAGCCGGCGCCGAAGGCGAAGATGCACACGCCGTAGAAGAAGAAGAAGTCGAGCTCGACGGTCACACCAGACGGGAACCAGCCCAGCCCGAGCATCACCGACGCCGGCGACGGGGGTGGTTGTAGGCGCGCCGCCGGCGCTGGCGCTGCTTGCGCTGCACCGTGCCTCCCCACCGCGGGGACAGCGGGTAGGTGTACATGCCCCACGCGTAGGGGAACACCGGTGGCGGCGGCGCCGCGTAGTCTCCGGCGACGGGCATCGAGAACGAGCTCGACGTCGCGTCACAACTCCCCACCCCCGAGCCAAGGGCCAGGGAGAGGATCGCCATCGTCGCCAGCGCCAGCCTCACGCCGCGGCCTGGTCGCCGTCCTCGGCCTCGAGGTCCGCCAGCATCCGCAGGTGATCGAAGACGGGGCCCTGCTGACAAGCCGGGCAGACGTGGAGGGTGAGCTCGC